>JASLLL010000043.1 GCA_030747075.1 Gemmatimonadota bacterium | reverse complement strand
GTTTCTTCCGGGGGGGGATGCAGTTCTGCCGCGCCTACTCTCCCTCACCCACCACCCTTGCGTCGCACACTTCCATGCTCACCGGCCTGTGGCCCACCACGCACGGCGTGCCGCGGAACGGGTGGTATGTGCCGGAGGATGTCGAGACGCTGGCGGAGATTCTCCGCGAGTCGGGGTTTTCGACCGGAGCGTTTGTGTCCAGCGCCGCCCTCGATCGCTCACTGAATCTCGGGCAGGGATTCGATCCGTACGACTCTCGAACGGTGCGGGATGTGCCGCTCGATCAGGGGTGGCGGCCTGCCGCGGAGACGCTGCCACCGGCCCGCGAATGGTGGGCGAAGCGCGAAGGGCGCGCGTTCCTGTGGGTGCATCTCTTCGAGCCGCACTTCCCGTACGAACCGAACTCCGTGGACCTTGCGCTCCGTGCCACCGGATACTCCGGCCCGGCGAACGGGTCCATGGAGTTTCTCCGCGCAGCGTGGGATGATCCGTCGCTTCTGGACGGTGGCGGGACGCGGCATGTCGCGTCGCTCTACCTGGCGGAGATCGACGGGCTGGACCGCGAGATCGGCGGTTTCCTCCGGGAGCTGGAACTCGAAGAGAGCGTCATGGTGGTGCTGACCTCGGATCACGGGGAGAGCCTCGGTGAACGGGGGCTGCCCTTCCGGCACGGTCCGTCCGTCTTCGATCAGGATGTCCGCGTTCCGCTGCTGGTGCGCGGGAGTCCGAACTTCGGCGCGGGCCTTGCCGACGCCATGGTACGGACGATCGATGTCCCCGCGGCCATCCTCGGGGAACTTCAGGTCGAGTGGAGTCGTCCGGAAGAAGCGGGGAATCTCGCCGACTGGACGCGGGGTGGAAGCGGGCTGCCGGTCTTCGGGGTTGCGTCGATGCCCTGGGACGCCGAGAGAGAAGGAGAGTACGCCAACCTTCGCAAGCCGCGGGTGGCGCGAAGCCCGGAAGCGGCGGTGTTTGTGGTCCCGGGCGCGAGGCAGCGGGGCTGGACGGATCCGAGGACGGACCCGGGGGAACTGCAGTATCAGGCACTGCCTCCCGCCGGGGAGCCGGTGCGTCTGTTCGAGGAACTGGAACGCTGGATTGCGGACGCGAGAGTCGTCCCGCCGGAGGGGCCGCTGGATCCGGAAGTAGAAGACCGCCTGCGCTCCATCGGTTATGTGGACTGAACGGAATCATCGGGAAACCATCGGAGAGGAACCATGACCGAACAGGGACGCCGTCTTGCGGAGAGGAAGGCCGAGAGAATCCTCCCCTGTGTGAAGCACTACTACGAAGACCCCATGGTGGTGGCCGAAGGGAAAATGCAGCACCTGCGCGACGAAGAAGGGCGCGAGTACCTGGACTTCTTCGCGGGGATCTTGACCGTGCAGGTCGGGCACTGCAATGAGGCCGTGAACAAGGCGGTCGTCGATCAGGTGGGACGGCTCCAGCACACATCCACCGTCTATCTGACGGAACCGGTGCTGGACCTTGCGGACAAGATGGCGGAGATCACGCCCGACGGGCTGGAGAAGAGCTTCTTCGCGAACTCCGGTACGGAAGCGAACGACACCGCGCTCCTGCTTGCGAAGCTCGCTACCGGGAAGGACGACATAGTCGCGCTCCGGCACGCCTATCACGGACGAAGCCAGGTTGCGATCGGAGTGACCGGTCTGTCGTCGTGGAGGCTTCCCACCTCCGCGCCGCACAACACGCTCTTCGCCCAGAACGCGTACTGCTATCGCTGTCCGCTCGGGCGGGAATACCCGTCGTGCGAAGTCCGATGCGCCCGCGATCTGGAGGATGTGATCGACACGCAGACCCACGGGAGCGTGGCCGCGCTGATCGCGGAGCCCATCCAGGGCGTGGGCGGGTTCATCACCCCCCCGCCGGAGTACTTCCCCATGCTCCGCGAAATCCTCGACCGCAAGGGCGGGCTCTTTATCGCGGATGAGGTCCAGACTGGATTCGGACGCACGGGAACGCATATGTTCGGGATTGAACACTGGGGCGTGAAGCCGGACATCATGACCTTCGCAAAGGGAATGGCGAACGGCTTCCCGATGGGAGCGCTGATCGCGCGAACGGAGATTGCGGACGCGTACTCGGGGAACAATGTCTGCACCTTCGGCGGGAATCCCGTTTCTTCCCGGGCGGCTCTCGCGACGATTGCGGAAGTGGAAGACCGCGGGCTTCCCGCACGCGTCGCGGAACTGGGTGCGCGGTTCTCTGAGGGCCTGGAGGAACTGGCCGATCGGTTCCCGATGATTGGCGAGGTCCGGGGCAAGGGGCTGATGATTGCGGTCGAGCTGGTTCGTGATCCTCAGACGAAGGAACCCGCTGTCGCCGAGACGGGGCGCATCATGGAAGCGGCGAAGGACGAAGGGCTTCTCGTGGGGCGGGGAGGCGGGTACGGCAATGTGCTGCGACTGACGCCGCCTCTGATCGTGGAGGAGTCGGACATCGATCAGGCACTCCAGTGTCTGAGGAGCGCCTTCGACACCGTGGCGGGGTAGAGATCGAGGGCACCCGGCTCCGGTTGCCGCGAGGATCGCAGGAGTGGTATCTTCGCCGACGGCGCAGACTTGCCAACGCGGTGCCGATGTCCCGTCACGCTGCATTCGGGCAGGAGGGCGGGCGACCGGGACCGGGATGAGCCCACAGAAGGGGGAGAAATGAAGCGCATTGCGGAGCGAATGAACGGACTGGGAACGGAGACGGCCTTCGAAGTGCTGGCGCGGGCCCGCAAGATCGAGGCCACAGGGAAAGAGGTCATCCATCTGGAGATCGGGGAACCGGATTTCGATACGCCGTCCAATGTGATCGCCGCAGGCGTGAGTGCCATGCAGTCCGGGTGGACGCACTACGGTCCGTCCGCAGGGCTTCCCGAAGCCCGCGAGGCCATCGCGGAGACTTTCTCGAATGATCGTGGCGTCCCGGTCGACGCGGATCGCATCGTGATCACACCGGGCGCGAAGCCGATTCTCTTCTATTCCGTGCTGGCTCTCGTGAATCCCGGAGATGAAGTCATCTACCCGGACCCGGGGTTCCCGATCTATGAATCGGTCATCTCCTTCTTCGGTGCCCGCCCGGTTCCTCTTCCGCTTCGCGAAGATCGGGAGTTCACCTTTGACATCGCGGATCTGGAAGCGCGGATCACAGACCGCACACGGATGCTGATCATCAACTCGCCGCACAATCCCTGCGGGTCCATGCTGTCCTCTTCGGACCTGGAGGCCATTGCTCAGCTTGCTGAGAAGCATGACTTCTGGGTGCTTGCCGACGAAGTCTATTCGCGGATCGTCTACGAAGAGCCGCATGATTCGATCATCCGCTTCCCGGGGATGGCGGACCGGACGATCGTCGTGGAGGGGTATTCCAAGACTTACGCAATGACGGGATGGCGCCTCGGGTATGGCGTCATGCCGCAGGATCTGGTGCCGCATCTGGCCCGACTCATGACGAACTCCAACTCGTGCACGGCCAGCTTTACGCAGCTTGCCGGAATCGAGGCTCTTCGCGGGCCGCAGGACGAAGCGGAGGCGATGGTGGCGGAGTTCCGTCGGCGTCGGGACCGGATCGTCGAGGGGTTGAATGCGATTCCCGGGATCACCTGCGTGAAGCCCAAGGGAGCGTTCTACGTCTTCCCGAATATCACCGGGACGGGTGTCCCGGCTTCGGAACTTCAGCATCGACTGTTGGAAGAGGCGGGCGTGGCAGCGCTGGCTGGCACTTCGTTCGGCCCGGAGGGTGAAGGGTATCTCCGGCTGTCCTACGCCAACTCGCTGGAGAACATCGACAAGGCGCTGGACAAGATGGCGGGACTGTTGCAGGGAGTCTGACCGGAGGACGCATGGACTATCTCACTCTGACCGAAGGCCTCGGCATTCCGTCGCGTTCGGTCGTGGCGCTGGTGGGTGGTGGCGGGAAGACGACGACCCTCCGACGCCTTTGTCTGGAGTGCGGACAGGAGGGACGCCGGGTGCTCGCCACGACCACCACGCGCATGAAGATGGAGGACCTCTCCGATATGCGGGATGTTCTCTTCTGGGATGAGAAAGATCCGATGGGGCAGACATGGACCGCATGGGAGTCGCGCTCCTCGGCGTCGGGAAAACGGTGGATTGACCGGGCTCTCGCGGGTGCGGAGGCAGAGGCCGGACTACCCGCCACTTTTCTCGGTCGATCCATCATGCGCGACAAGATCATCGGTCTTCCGGCGGACCACCTCGGCGAACTTCTGGGAAGGCTCAGTTGGGACCATGTGGTGGTCGAAGCGGACGGGAGCCGGGGGAAGTCGGTCAAGGGGCACCGCCTCGGTGAGCCCGCGTTTCCGCTGTGCGCGACGCACTGCGTGATCGTTCTTGGAGCGGATGCGTTGGGAGTCACACTGAACGACGACCATGTTCATCGCCCGGAGATTGTGCAGGACCTTCTCGGATTGCCCTGGGGTGCTCCCATCACCGCGGAGAAGGCTGCGGAACTTCTTTCCCATCCGCGGGGGATTCTCGGGAAGATCCCGGGAGATGTAGAGGTTCTGGTCTATGTGAACAAGGCTCCGATGGGACCGGCTCGTGAGGCCGTGAAGGAGTTTGCCCGCATCCTTCTCTCGAAGTGCGGGCTGCGAATCCGGCGTGTCGCGGTCGGGGACAATCGCCAGGGCGGCCCGGTGGAAGTCCACGGTCCGCCTGCCGCCGAGGCCTGACCCCCGGCGGGGAGACGGGAGAGTGGGCCGCGCCATGGAACTTATCGCACTGGGTGGAAACGCCATCCTCCCCGCGAACGGGCTCGGGACCATCGACGCACAGATGGAAGTGGCCCGCCGCGTCATGGGAGATGTTGCGGAACGGATTGCCTCCGGGGCCGGCGTGATCCTGTCGCATGGCAACGGACCGATCGTGGGGAACATCGTCCTTCGGAACGAAGCCGTGCGCGACCGGATCCCCCCCATGCCGCTCGATGTCTGCGGAGCGGACTCGCAGGGCGGCATCGGGTACATGCTGCAACAGGTGCTCCAGAACGAACTGGTGCGGCGCGGCATGAAGCGACCCGTGGCGTCGGTGGTGACGCAGTGTGTCGTGGACCCGGACGATCCCGCCTTCGCGGATCCCACCAAACCGATCGGGCCGTTCTACACCGGGGAGGAAGCCGCGAAGCAGGCGGTGGAGCGCGGCTGGGACATCGTGGAGGATTCCGGAAGAGGGCATCGTCGCGTGGTGCCGTCTCCCAGGCCGCTGGAGATCGTGGAGTCGGAGGCCATTCTCTCGCTGGTGGAGGCGGGTGCGGTTGTGATCGCCGCCGGGGGCGGTGGGATTCCGGTGGTGCGTCGGAGTGACGGCAGCCTGGAGGGCGTGGAAGCGGTCATCGACAAGGATCGCGCCTCCGCCGTGCTGGCCCGTCAAGTGGGCGCGGATCGTCTGGTCATCGTTACGAGCGTTCCCGAAGTGCTTCTGGACTTCGGCAAGGCGTCCGCTCGCCCGCTGCGGACCGTCACGCTTTCCGAAGCGAAGGCCCACCACGCCGAGGGGCAGTTCCCCCCCGGCAGCATGGGTCCGAAGATGGAGGCGGCGGTGGAGTTCGTGGAGTCCGGCGGAGGAGAGGCGCTGATCACGGACCCGCCCGGTCTCCTCGATGCGATCGCCGGGAAGGCGGGCACGAGAATCGTGCCGGATGCGGAGGATGCCTCGTGACGGCCACTCTCCTGCGGGGTGCGGCGCGGATACTGTGCGGAGGGCCGGACTGGGAGGAGTCGACGGGCGACCTTCTGGTCGTCGACGGCCGAATCCGGCGTGTGGGCGGCGACCTCGCGGAGGAAGCCCCGGCAGATGCGCGCCGGGTGGACGCATCCGGGCTGACGCTGATGCCGGGCCTCGTGCAGACGCATGTCCATCTCTGCCAGACCCTCTTTCGCGGGCTTGCCGAAGACCGCACGCTCCTGCCGTGGTTGCGGGAGCGGATCTGGCCGCTCGAAGCCGCGCATGATCCCGCGAGTCTGCGGGCCTCCGCGCGGTTGTCCGTACTGGAACTCCTTCTCGGCGGGACGACCACCGTGCTCGACATGGGGACCACGCATCACTACGAAGAAGTCTTCACGGTGCTGGAGGAGACCGGCATCCGGGCGTTCGGCGGGAAGGCCATGATGGACGATGGCGAAGGCGTACCCGCCGGTCTTCTGGAGACCACGCTGGACTCTCTTCGCGAGAGTTTTGACCTGGCGGAGAAGTGGGACGGCGCGGCGGGAGGCCGGTTGAGGTATGCGTTTGCGCCGCGCTTCGTACTGTCATGCACGGACGAGCTCCTCCGCGAAGTCGTGTCGCTGGCTGGAGGAAAGTACCTTCTCCATACGCACGCCTCGGAAGGCGAGCGGGAGTGCCGCGCCGTGGAGGAGATGAAGGGGCGCCGCAATGTGTGCTTCTTCGATGACATCGGCTTCCTCGGAAAGGGGACCGTTCTTGCGCACTGCGTCTGGCTGGACGAGGAGGAAGTGACCGTTCTTGCACGGTCCGGGTCGCGTGCCGTGCACTGTCCCGGCACCAACCTGAAGCTGGGTTCCGGCGTGCAGCCCGCACACCGTCTGCGGGAAGCGGGTGTCCATCTTTCGCTGGGGTGTGACGGGGCTCCCGCCAACAACCGGCTGGATGGATTCTCGGAGATGCGCGCCGCCGCTCTCCTGTCGTCGTGGACAGCGGGCCCGGGCAGGCTCTCCGCCCGCGATGTCCTCACGATGGCCACCCTCGGCGGCGCGGAAGCGCTGGGGATGGACGACCGCGTCGGTCGCCTGGCGCCGGGCATGGAGGCGGATGTCATTGCGGTGGATCTGAATACGGCCCACGCTTCGCCGGTCACGGATCCCGTGACGGCGCTGGTGTATTCGGCGCAGGCGTCTGATGTGCGGCTCGTCCTGGTGGCCGGAGAGCTGCTTGTGGAAGATGGAGCCCCGTGCCGTCTGGACCGCGCGGCCGTGCTCACCGACGCCAACCGATGTGCCGCCACGCTGCTCGAACGAGCGGCTCCCGAACTGCCGGGGTGGTGCGCATCGTCGTCCTTCGCTTCCCGAAAAGGAGTCTGATTGTGAAAGTGACCATGGCCGTGCTGGCGGTGCTTGCCGTGCTGCTTCCCGGGTGCGGTGGAGGCTCGGGCGGCGGAGAGTCCGGGGATTCCGCCTTTCGTGTGGGAATGGTGTTCGATGTCGGAGGGAAGGGAGATCGCTCCTTCAACGATTCCGCATTCGAAGGCATGGATCGGGCCCGCCGGGAACTGGGGATCGTGGCATCCGAGTTCGAACCCAGCGGGGACTCGGACCGGGAGGTCGGTCTTCGCAAGCTGGCGGCTCACGGTTACGAGGTCGTCGTTGGCGTGGGCTTCCTGTTCACCGACTCCATTCGTTCCGTGGCGACGGACTTTCCAGAAACGCACTTCGTTCTGGTCGACGGGTATATCGAAGACATGCCCAATGTCGTGTCACTGGTCTTCCGGGAAAACGAGGGTTCGTTTCTCGTGGGGGCGCTGGCGGCGATGGCTTCCAAGACGGGGGTGGTGGGTTTTGTCGGCGGGATGGACATTCCGCTGATTCACAAGTTTGAAGCGGGATACGCCGCGGGGGCGCAACGCGTGAATCCCGACGCTCGGGTTCTCGTGGGGTACGCGGGTGTTCGCCCGGAGGCGTTTACCGATCCGGTGCGCGGAAAGGAGATTGCGCTCTCCCAGTTCCGGCAGCGTGCGGATGTCGTTTTCCATGCGGCGGGCGTCACCGGGCTGGGAGTGATTGAGGCTGCGCGCGAGAAAGGTCTCTTCGCGATCGGTGTGGACGCGAATCAGAACGATGTCGCGCCGGGGACGGTCCTGACCTCCATGATCAAGCGTGTCGACAACGCGGTCTACCGGGCCATCCTGGCGTCGCATTCCGGGGAGTTTCGGGGTGGCCTCCTGGAACTGGGGCTGGCGGAAGGCGGGGTCGGTTACTCGGTGGATGAACACAATCGCCATCTCCTCACACCGGAAATGCTCGAGGTGATACAAGCTCTTTCGGACTCCGTGATTGCCGGCGAGATCGAGATTCCCGTGGAGACCGGGCGTTCGTGAATCCGCCGACCGTCTCCGTATGCATGATTGCCCAGAATGAAGGAGGGCGGATCGGCAAGGCGGTCGAGTCCGTGCGCTGGGCGGACGAGGTGGTGGTCATCGACGGAGGGAGTACGGACGGGACCGTGGAGGAAGCTCGCGGGGCGGGGGCGAAGGTGCTGGAGATCCCCTGGCCGGGGAACTTCGCGGAGCAGATTGTGCGGTCCGTGGATGCGACGACGGGAGAGTGGGTCTTTCGACTCGATGCGGATGAAGTGGTGACCGGGGAACTGGCGCGCCAGATCCGCAGCACCGTCGAGAAGCCGGATGCCGTGGATGGATATCGTGTGCGTCGAAGGAACCGGTTCCTGGGTCGGTGGATTCGCCATGGGGGCTGGTGGCCGGATCCGCAGCTTCGTCTGGTTCGGAGGGAATGTGTCTGCGTGCGGGGAGCACCCGGGCATGAGACGCTGCACATGGATGGCGTGCCGGGGAATCTGACCGGCGCTCTGGAACACGACACCCACCCGACGCTGGCCGCTTCGTTCTCCCGCGTTGCGCGTTATTCGGAGCACCTGGGGCCGGACCGCGCCCGTCGGAAACGGATTCGCCCGGTTCATCTTGTGGCACATCCCGCAGCGGCCTTCCTTCGGAAGTTCGTGGTTCAGTCCGGATGGCGCGACGGGGTCCACGGGTTTCTCATTGCGGGGATCCACTCCATGGTGAAGTTCGCCGTGTACGCAAGGGCGTGGGACATTCAGCGAGAGGAGTCCTCGCGGTGAATGCGCCGGCATCCTTCTCCATGCGTGGGATGGTGAAGCACTACCCCGGCGTGACCGCCGTGGATGGAGTGGATCTGGAGTGCGGCGCGGGAGAGATCCACGCCATTGCCGGAGAGAACGGCGCCGGCAAGTCGACACTGATGCGGATTCTTTACGGGATGACTCGCCCGGACGGGGGCGAGATGGAAGTGAATGGTAAGTCCCACGCTCCTGCCGGGCCACGCGACGCACTGACGAGCGGCGTCGGAATGGTCCACCAGCACTTCATGCTGATTCCCCCGTTTACGGTTCTGGAGAACGCCATACTGGGCGAAGAACCGAGGCGCGGCGGCGTCCGGATCGATCGGGAGCGTGCCCGCGCGGAACTCCTGGCGACGGCGGAGGCTTACGGCATGGACCTGGATCCGGATGCGCCCGTGGAGGATCTCTCGGTCGGGGAGCGTCAGCGTCTGGAGATCATCAAGGTTCTCATGCGCGGCGCGCGTGTTCTCATTCTCGACGAGCCGACCGCGGTGCTTGTGCCCTCGGAAGTGCGCGCACTCATGGAAACGCTCCGGTCGCTGGCCGCGGATGGCGCGTCCATCGTCTTCATCACGCATCGACTGCGCGAAGTGCTGGAACTGGCGGATCGCGTGACCGTGATGCGTGCGGGGCGCGTGGTTGGCGTACGCGACGCGGCCTCCTCTTCCGAGCGGGATCTCGCGAAACTCATGGTCGGGCGGGAACCCGCGCCGCCGGACGGGACGCCAAGACAGGCTCCCGGGGAGCCGGTGCTTACCCTCCGCTCGGTGGGCGAAAAGGGAGGCCGGGCGGCGGGCCGTCTTCGGGATGTGAGCTTTGATGTGCGTGCGGGAGAGATCCTCGGCATTGCGGGAGTGGAAGGCAACGGACAGCGCGAACTGACGGAGATTCTCGGGGGGTTGCGGCCCTTTGCCGGGGAAGTCCATCTGGGCGGAGAGAGCATCGCGGGGGTCTCTCCCGGCGAGATCCGCCGGATGGGGCTGGCCCATGTTCCGGAGGATCGCGTGCTCGGGGGGCTGGTGGGTCCGATGACGGTGGGCGAAAACCTGATTCTCGGACGCGAGGCCCAGGGGCGGTTCCGCAGCGGACTGTCGCTTCATCCGGGGCGGATCAAAGAGTACGCGGAGTCGAGAATCCGCACGTTCGACATTCGTCCCGCGGATCCGGGAGTGAAGGCGGAGTCGTTGTCGGGCGGGAATCAACAGAAGGTGGTCTTTGCGCGGGAGGCGGAGGGTGAGCCGCGGATTCTGGTGGCGGCACATCCGACCCGTGGCGTGGATGTCGGAGCAATGGAGGCCATCCACCGGGAGATCCTGGCGCTTCGGGATGCGGGAGTGGGGATCCTGCTGGTGAGCGCGGACCTGTCGGAAGTGCTCATGCTGTCGGACAGGATCGTCGTCCTCTACACCGGTCTGATCGCGAAGGAGTTCCGGCGTGGGGAAGCGGACGAAGAGTCGCTGGGAGTGGTGATGACGGGAGGCACGCTGGATGACCAGGTCGCTTAGAGGGCTGATCTCCCCGCTGCTTGCGGTGGCCGGGGCTGCCGTGCTGGGCGGGATTCTCGCCGTCGTGATCGGAGAGAACCCGCTCCGCGCTGCGCAGGTCCTTGCCGAAGGGCTGACCACACCCGACGGACTCGGGAATGTGCTGTTCAACGCCACGGCGCTGACGCTGACCGGATTGTCGGTGGCGTTTGCATTCCGCGCGGGGCTCTTCAACATCGGGGCGGAGGGTCAGTTGGTGGTGGGAGCTTTTGCGGCTTCCATCACGGCCTTGCATCTTCCGGGAGCGCCGCGGTTCCTGCTCGTTCCTCTGTGCATTCTTGCCGCGGCGGCTGCGGGCGCGGTCTGGGGAGCCATCCCGGGACTTCTCCGTGCGCGCCTGGGCGTTCATGAAGTCATCAATACGATCATGATGAACTTCATCGCATCGGGCCTGACCGGGTATCTGACGGTCCACATCTTCAAGGAACCCGGCCAGATGATCCCGCAGACCTCAGTCCTGCCAGAGGCCGCGTGGATCCCGCGTCTGGGAGACCTCCCGCTTGTCGGGAGGCTCGTCCCGGCGTCCAGCCCCGCGAACTCCGCGCTTTTTCTGGCGCTGGGAGCGGCCGGGGTGGTCGCGTGGGTTCTCTACCGCACGCCGCTGGGATTCCGGGTGCGGGCCATCGGGCAGGGGGAACGCGCGGCGCAGACCTCCGGGGTGCCGACGGGGATGACTCTCGTGGCGGCCATGGCGGTGGCCGGGGCACTGGCCGGACTGGCGGGGGTGAACGAGGCGCTGGGGTTCCGGCATCGCTACCTCGACAACTTCTCGTCGGGAGTCGGCTTTCTCGGAATTGCCGTGGCGCTGCTCGGGCGCGTGCGCGTGGCGGGTGTCGTGGCGGCGGCGCTTCTCTTCGGAGTGTTGAATGCGGGAGCGGTGGAGATTGATCTGTTCACCGGGATTCCTCAGGAACTGATGCTGGTGGTGCAGGCAGGCATTCTCCTGTTTGTGGTCGCTGGAGATGAAGTTTCCCGAAGACTGATCGCGCGGCGCGCCCGGCGAAAGGCGGAGAGCTCATGATCCTGGACGCGGGGACATGGGCCTCGGCCGTTCGCATGGCGACTCCGCTTCTCTTTGCGGCGATGGGTGGCGTCCTGTCTGAACGGGCGGGTGTGGTGAACATTGCGCTGGAAGGGAAACTCCTTGCCGGGGCCTTTGCCGCGGCGATTGTCGCGGGTGCCACGGGAAACCCATGGGCGGGGGTCGTTGCCGCGGCCGGCGCGGGGGCGCTGGTGGGCGTGGTGCACGCCTTTGCGGGAGTCATTTTGCGCGGAGACCAGATTGTCGTGGGGGTGGCGCTCAATCTGCTGGTCGTCGGGCTCACGCAGTTCCTGATGGATGTGCTCTTCGGATCCTCCGCGAACACTCCCCTGGTCACCGGTTTTGACGCTTCGGGGCCGGGCGGGTTCACGCCTCTCGTCTATCTGGCGATCTGCCTGCCACCTCTGGTCCTGGTTCTCCTGAATCAGACTCCCTTCGGTCTGCGCCTGCGCGCGTGCGGCGAGCATCCACAGACGGCGGAGTCGCTGGGAGTGGATCCGGCGCGAACTCGCTTCGCGGCGGTGGTGCTGGCCGGGGCGCTGGCGGGAATGGGTGGCGCTTTTCTGGCGCTGGAGACGCACCAGTTTGTGAAGAACATGTCCGCGGGCCGCGGTTTCATTGCGCTGGCGGCCGTGATCTTCGGCAAGTGGAAACCCCTGCCGGTTGCGGGGGCCTGCCTCTTCTTCGGGCTGGCGGAGGCTCTGCAGATCCGCCTTCAGGGACTCGGCATCCCGACCCAGTTTGTGCAGATGCTCCCGTATGTGCTCACCATGATTGCATTGGCCGGTTTTGTGGGGAGGTCGCGCCCACCGGCATCACTTGGCAAACCGCTGGAGACAGATCGATGACACGATTGGCATGGACTCTGATGCTGCTCATCCTGGCGTCGTGCGCCGGGTTTTCCGGAGAGTCGGATGTTCCCGGGCGGCCGCCCAATGTCGTTCTCCTCGTCGGAGATGGCTTTGGTGTGGGCGCATGGTCGCTGGGTCGCGCGGTCGCGGAGGCACGCGGGGAGTCGCTGGCGTTTTCGACTGCGGAAACCGTGGGGTTCCTGGATACCCGTCCGGCCGGGGCTCGCGTCACGGACTCCGCCGCCGCAGCAACGGCGTGGTCGCTGGGGATGCTTGCGCCGGTCTATTCGATCGGGATCCCGGCGGGGGAGGATTCGTCCGAAGTGCTCTTCGAGACGCTGGGTCGAGCAGGACGAGCGTGCGGGTTTGTCACAACGGCGCGCGTCACTCACGCGACTCCGGGCCCCTTCTACGCGCGCGTCGATCATCGGGGCCGCGAGAACGACATGGCCGCCCAACTGGTGAAGGCGGGGTTCACGGTGGCGCTCGGGGGAGGGGCGCGGCACTTCCGGGGCGAAGAGGCGGGAGGGCGTCGTCAGGACCAGCGGGATCTCATCGCGGAAGCGCGCGTGGCGGGCGTGGCGGTCGTGGAGGATCTGCATGAGGCCCTGCCGACGGATCGCCCGGTGCTGGGGCTCCTCGCGGATTCGCACTTGCCGCATAGCCTCGACTCTTCGGAGGCGGACCCCGATCTCGCGGAGATGTGCGTGGCTGCGATCGAACGGCTGCGGGCGTCGGGAACTCCGTGGTTCCTGCTGGCCGAGGAAGCGCATGTGGACATCGCTTGCCATGAACACGACGGAGCGGGAGTTGCGGCGAATGTGCTTCGGCTGGATCGTGCGCTTCGAGCGGTGCTCGGCACGGTGGATCTGGACTCCACGCTTGTGCTCGTGGTGGCGGATCACGCAACGGACTCCCCGACGCTGATGGAGTATGCCGCTCCGGAGAGCTTGAGCGTGGTGACGATGTCGGTGGCGCGTATGGAGGCGGAGGTTTTCGGTGGCGAATCATGGGAAGGGACGCCGGCGGCGCTGGAAGCGGCGGCCCTGCCGGTCATTGACCGTGGGGCGCGGCACACCGGGCTCCGGGCGGCGGATCTGGACCGGTTGATCACCGGAGAGAGTCATTACGACAGAAAGACGGCTCTGGGCGGCATTCTGTCCGGGCGATTCGGGATCTCCTTCATCCCGTATGAAGACCATCTGCGTTCTACCCGCGTTCACGGGCACACGGGAGAACCGGTGCCGGTGCGGGCCTGGGGGGTTCGCGCGGGGGAAGCGAGGGGAATCCGCACGCACGATCTCTTCGGGCAGTGGCTTCGGGATGTTCTGGGTGTGGCCTGGCCCAGGGCGCGCACTTCGATTGACACGGAGCACAGCCCCGGCTAGCCTCCGTCCTTCTCTTTCCGCGCTCCGGAGGTTTTCCGATGGCTCACCGACTTGCGAGTCTTGCCGTACTCCCGTTCCTTCTCCTCGTGGCATCCTGCAGCGGGCCGGAGGAGTCCGTCTTCGATCCGTCCGCAGATACGACGGCGCCGTCTCTGGTTTCTTTCGAAGTGATGACGGCCACGGATCAGCAGGCGTATGCCATCTGGAGTTCGGACGAACCCGTGAAGGCGGTGCTGGACTACGGAGCGGCAGCGGATGAGCTTCACCGCCATTCGTATTCGCAGTCGGAGGAGTTTGCGGTCGCGGGTGTCGTAAAGCTCGTCGCGGCGGCGTCGGATGCGGAGTACGCGTATCTTCTGCGCATGCGGGATCGCGCCGGGAATGAGGCCTCCATGAACCTGGATGGCGGCACCTTCCAGACCGGCACGGTGGCGGAAGAAGACCTCTTCGTCCTGGCGATGATCGATGTCGGGTGGGGAGACGCACTCTTCATGGAGGCTCCGGACGGAACGCGGACGCTGGTGGATGCCGGACATCCGGAAGATGCCGTGGAGGTGCGTGAGTTCCTGCAGTGGTGGGGCGTGTCGTATCTGGACTTCGCGTCGATGAGCCATGTGCACAACGATCACATCGGCGGATTCTACGGGGACAGCTATCAGGACATCGTCGGGATTCTCGCGGACTTCCCGGTGGGCACCTTTCTGGACATCACGGACAAGACGCTGACGAATGGCCCCTACGAAGATCTGCTGGAAGCCATGGCCGCGCGGCCCCCGGAGGTGGGGCATCGCTTCAAGGAGTGGGGCGCGTCCAGCATCTCGGATCCGGATCTTCAGTGGGGTGCCGGCGTGCGGGTGGACCTCTTGTCCGCGGGGCGCAAGGAGTTCCTGATCCCGGACTATGCGGCGCAGGAAGAGGCGGGGAGCGTGATCAACAACGACTCCATGGTCTACCGCGTGCAGTACGGGGACTTCGCCGCCATTCTGATGGGAGATGCGGAGTTTGCGTCCGAGCAGTTCCTGATGAACCACTATTCCCAGGAGTTCCTCGATGTGGACATCCTGAAACTCGGACACCACGGATCGAACGACTCAAACAGCGAACGCTATATCGACTTCATTCGGCCCACGGTGGGCCTGATTACGAATGCGATCAGCGAAAACGGCGGCGTGGAGCACGCGTATGTGCTGGGTCGTCTTCGCAATCGGGGCATTGATTACTACGCCTCGGATCGTGTCATTCCGAATCGGGATCGGGCGCTCTCCGGCGTTCGCGGAGATGTCATTGTCTACACCGACGGATCCGGATTCACCGTGGTCGCAAGGGATGTTCGCTTCGAGTAAGAGTCGCGCCGGAGACTACTGCCAGCATTGCGCGGGATGCGTTTGAATCCGCAAGCAGAAGTGCCATTTCCCCAGTATCCGCAAGGTGTTCAGGCCGCGCGGCCCTGACCCCTCCTGACAGAGATGCGCCCCTCATTGTGGTAAGATGGGCGCTGTCTCTTCAATTGGCGGGAATGCATCTTGGAACTCCGCATCGTTGTCGCACCCCTTCTGGGGCTTCTTCTGCTGTGCCCTCAGCCACCGGCGCGCGCGGGAGGGAGTTTCGCGGAGGACTTTCAGACGGTCCTCTATCGGGACTCTCTGGAGACCTCCGCCGAGTGGGATGTGCAGAAGGGCGAACTCCGTCTGCACAGCCGCGTTCCGTTTCTGGCGGGGAGTTCCCCATCCTCCGACAATGCGCTGGCCGTCGCGCTGGCCGGGGATTTTGCGTGTGTGGCGGGGTACGCGGCGGGCCTTCTGATCGCCGATGTGTCCGATCCCGGGAGTCCGGTGTGGGTGGGGGCGCTGGCGTCGGGGCATGTCTATCGGGGAGTGGCCGTCTCGGGGGATCGTGCGTGTCTCTCCCGGCAGTTTCTGGGCGTGGAGGTCGTGGACATCGCCGACCCGGCGAATCCTGTGCTCCTGGGATCGGTGGATACGCCCGGCATCGCGTACGGCGGCCTGGCAATGGGGTTGGGTCGCGTGTTTCTGGCGGACGGAAGCTCCGGGCTCTCGGTGGTGGACCTCACCGACCCGGCGAATCCTCTACTGACCGCGACGCTGTCTCTCCCGGGTTGGGCGACGGATGTCGTACTGTCCGGGACTCGGGCGTTCGTGGCGGTTCGTGAGGCGGGTGTCGTGGAGGTCGATGTCTCCAATCCCGACACGCCGGTGGCCGGTGGTGTGCTCTTCACCGGCGGGGAAGCGGTGGGGGTGGACGCGAACGGTGACCTGGCCGTGGTCGCGGACCTGACCGCGGGTCTTGTCACGCTGGACATCTCCACAGTCGGCGCGCCGGTGATCTCCGGAACCCACCCGGGATCGGACCTCATGTTCGATGTTTCGCTCGCGGGAGACCGTGCCTATGTGGCCAGCTACGGAGCGGGAATGCGGGTCTACGACCTGAC
>JASLLL010000042.1 GCA_030747075.1 Gemmatimonadota bacterium | reverse complement strand
AGTTCCACTGTCCGTCACGCCGATCGTGAGTCCCGTGTCGGTGTAGTTCTGTTCGATCCAGTCGGGCGGTGTCCCGCGCGGGTCGTATCCAATCCAGACCGTGACATCGTGGTCGACCGAGAGAACGAGTTCGTGCGAGTTCCCGCTGCTCTTGTCGTCATTGGGCTGGCGCACCAGGATTGCATCGTCCAGATCCACCGGGAGATAGGTCAGCGTGTAGGAACGATCCGTGTAGTACTCGTCTCCGATCTGTGGAACTCCCCAGACATCGTAGACCCGTGCGCTCGTGACGCTCACAATCCCTACCCCAACAGAGCAGGCAACATCCGTCTGAATGGGATACGGCCCGCAGACTCCAGAGGGGCTTCCGAAGAATGTCCCCGTCCAGTTCTCGCCGGTGAGATCAAAGGCGGGAGGAAACGACGGAGGATTGTCCCAGAGCGTCACATCCACCGTCACGCTGGACTGGGGGGGCACCATGATGGAAGGCGAAATGGAAACCGTATCACCCGAGGCCGGTCCCGGACTCGGCCCCGAATAGGCCAGGCCTCCATCCACAAAGACGGCGAGAATCCCAAGAGTCGGGTCACTCCAGGTGAGACTCATTCCGTCCAGATAGTAGGTATCTACCGCCGACAGATTCGTGAGCGGGAAGGAGAGGCTCTCCCCCCAGGCGCCTCCGAGGGTGGCCGGGCCTCCATTCTCGACACCGACGCAGGATGGCCCGATTCCCGAGTTGTCCACATAGACATCCAGCGTGTCGGAGTCCTCACAACCCATCGGGTCCGCGGCAACCGCCACCAGCTGATGCGGTCCGTCTGACTCCGTCACGGTGTACCATCCGATTCCAAAGTCGCCGTACTCCCAGGGAGCCGTGTAGTCCACATAGCGAATCTGGCCGTCGATCCAGAACTCCACATAGCTGACGGTACTCGTGGAACACGCGGTAGTGGATACGGTCCACGGAACGGTCCCCTGCAGAACCGCGTAGTCAGCGGGCGCCGAGCACACCGCCACCGGTGGACAGGCACAGCCCCAGGTCGGAATTTCCGTCACCGACTGCGCATACGCACTCTCGTTCCCGCACACATCGTACGCGGTCACCGTGAAGTAGTAGGTCACGCCGGTGGAAAGACCCGTCACTTCATGGAACACGGTATCGCCCACATCTTCCGACGCACTCCAGGTCCCGGGGACCGTCCCCCACCAGACGCGATACCCCAATATGTCTCCCTCGTTCTGTGAAAGCGTCCAGGAGAGCGACACCTGATCACCCAACCCGGCATCCTGTGCCGTCAGGTTCGATGGAACAGCGGGAGGGTCCGTATTCCCCGCGCACTGCACAGGAGTGGCGCTCACCATCCCCGTGAAGCCTCCGGTGTGTTCACAGCCGTCGAGGGCGGCCACCTGAAACTCATAGGTCGTCTGGTTGTAGAGCCCGTATACGCTGTATGATGTGACATTCCCCACGAGCAGCGTCGTCCCGCCGCCTCCTCCCGATTCACGGAAGAAGACCTCGTAGCCCACAACATCCGGATCGGGGACGGAATCCCACGACAGATGCACCACCTCGTCTCCGGCGAAGGCCGCGAAGTTCGTCGGAATCGCCGGGAAGGTGATGTCTTCGTCGCACGGAACCATGGTGACCGTGATGGGATTGGTCAGATCACTCGCGTTGCCGCAAGCATCCAGAGCCAGAACCCGGACGGAGTACACGGAGCCGTTCGTGAGCCCGACCAGCACCCACTCCGGACCGCTGGATGTATCTACGGTGACATTGGACGAGTCCTGCGTGTCGAACCAGTGGATCTCATAGCCGCCGATGTCCCACTCCGGGGACGAGTCCCACTCCAGTTCGATGCTGTCGTTCCCGATTACGCGCCCGGCCAGATTCATCGGGTCGGATGGAGGTTGTGCGTCCTGCGGCTGGCCCGACACCTCCTGCGCAAATGAACTCACATTGTCCGCTGCGTCGACCGCCTCCAGGTTGAAGTGGTAGATATCGCTCTGGTCGAGTCCGGTCAGCGTGTAGTTCAGCACATTCCCGACAAATATCGGCGACGGCCCCTGGTCGGAGTCCGTTCCGGTATAGGGAGACCCGCCTCCTGCGTTGGAGTAGGACAGGTAGTATCCGGCCAGGTCCGCTTCCGCATTCGCGCTCCATGCGACGGTGGCCGTACCGCACGCCATGATCGCCACCAGACCCTGTGGCGGGTCGGGGGGAGTCGCGTCCCCGAGCGTCGGGACGCTCTTGCCGAGGTTGCGGCATCGCACGCGGGTAGACATCGTGACCTCCCGAACACCCGCCCCCCCCGCGCGGTCGACATTCGCCATGCTGCCGGACCCGATCGTCGTCACGAACACCTCCACTTCATGAACTGCCGCGCGCGAACCCGTCACCGCCCCGACCCCGTCCCGATACACAAAGGCCAGAACTTCCACTCCCAGCGCAATCTCGTCTGTCACGGGCCCGGGCGATCCGTCATCGGCCGGGTTTCGGATCAGGAGCAGTTCCGAAGTGATCCCGTCGCCGTCCTGATCGGCTGTGTCGAGCCGGAAGGTGCGAATCTGATCGCGAACTCGAGCATCGGTCACCAGCGTCACTTCGGAGGAATCGATGACCGAGAATCCCTTTGCCGATCGGAGTTCCTGCCCCATCCACGCCAGCACCGCCCGTGCATTCTGCTGCGCGTCCACGCTCTCCGTGCCGCGCTCGTAGGACTCCTCGGCCGAGATGAAGACGCGATACACCCCGGCAACCAGCAAGCCCACCACGAGAAGCGCGATCACCATCTCCGTCAAAGTGAAGCCACGCGAATTCCGGAGAGACACGACGCGGCTCCTCAAACGCCGGAATCGGAAACGAAGGTGGCCAGCGTCACCTGGCGCGGGGAGTGATTGTCGGACCATGAAACCACGACTCCAAGCCGCTTCATTCCTACCGCCGGAACATCATCATCCACACTCCACGCCCTCTGGTATCTGCCGTCCGGGGAGTCGGTCCCGGATTGCCCGGACAACTGCAGCCACGGTACATTCTTCAGTTCCTCCAGCTTGGCCTCGGCATGAAAGGTCGCCCGCGAGTCCAGATCCCCGGCGGCCACACGCTCCATCGCCAGCGGAAAGAGACCGGCCAGTGAGAGCAGGCCAATCCCCAGGACGACCATCGCGATCATCAACTCAACCAGCGAGAACCCCCGCTCACCGTTTGCACGCTGCCGATGCGACACGCGTTTCATCCCTCCCCCACGACAATCCGTCCGGTCGAGGCCAGCACATCGATTCTCTTGACGGCATCCTTCCCCTCCAGCCAGACGGAACCCGACGCGCTGCTCGTCCCGTCCGGGCGGAAAACCACGCGATTGCCTGAGAAGAAGACCGCGTTTTGAAGCAGAACTCCTGAATCCAGCGAAAACTCCTGCCTGCTGTCCTTCGGCCCGAAGACCGAGTCATTCCCTTCATCATCCCAGACTTGGTAGTCATCGAGATTCGGTCGAAATGTGACAATGAAGTTGTTCCCTTCCGACACCGCCTTCTCGCGAGCCAGGCGAAGGTGTGCAACGAGTCGGTTTGCGCTTCCGGAGAGCTTCCTCGACTCCATGAGTCCGCTCATGCCGCCCCACGACAACGCGCCCACAATCCCCAGAACTCCCATCGTCACCATGAGCTCGGTCGCCGTGAAGCCGCGCCGCCTGCGCGCAACCCTCATCATGCTCTGCCGTAGCTGCGCCGGGCTGCATCGAGACAGGCGCCAGTTGGACTTGGACATGGAACCCCCTTTCCCCATTCGGAGTACGCCATTTCCATGCCAGAGAATGCGCGAAGGTGCTCTGGCCGAAAACCGGGCTGTACAGGGGAATCCGGTGATTCCTGGCACCGCCGGTGGAAGAGGATGTTCGGGTTGTGAACAGAGTGCCCAGAGAGCGGGCACGCCGATCAGGAAGCGGTGCGCGCTTCGGAAGGAACGGGGACTCTGCGGAAGCGGGCCGTGAAGTGGCGCAGAACTTCCGCCTGATACTCGAACTCATACCCGCGAATCCCGGTACGGGAATCCCGGAGGCGCGCCATGCTCTCGATCACAAAGTCCAGATGCTCCCGCATGTACACCCTGCGCGGGACGGCGAGACGCACGAGTTCCAGGCGCGGGAAGACAGGTTTCCCGGTATCCGGATCGGTCCGCCCGAACATGACGCCTCCGATCTCCACCGTGCGGATTCCCGACTGCAGGAACAGTTCCACGGAAAGCGCCTGCCCCGGGAAGTACTCGCGGGGGATATCCGGAAGAAACGCGGCGGCATCCACATACACCGCATGTCCGCCGAACGGCACCAGCATGGGGATCCCTTCGCGCTCCAACCCTTCTCCGAGATACCGGACCTGTTCAATCCGGTGCGCCAGATAGTTCGGGTCTACGACCTCTTCCAGGCCGGTGGCCACCGCTTCCAGATCCCGGCCCGCCATTCCGCCGTAAGTGGAGAACCCCTCGTACAGAACAAGCCGCTCCTTGATCCGACGAGCGAGATCCTCTTCGCGAAGGGCAAGAAACCCACCGATGTTCACAAGCGCGTCCTTCTTGGCGCTCATGGTGCAACCATCGGCCAGGGAGAAGATGTCTGCCGTGATATCCGTAATGGACCGCCCGGCGTGGGCACCTTCTCGATCCTGAATGAAGAAGGCATTCTCGGCGAACCGGCACGCGTCGATGAAGAGTGGAATCCCGTGCCTCTCCAGGAGCTTCTGGTAGGCGGCCATATTATCCAGCGAGACAGGCTGCCCTCCCCCGCTGTTGTTGGTGATGGTGATCATCGCAAGGGGGATTCGTTCCCGCCCCTTCTCCTGGATGACGCGCTCCACCTTCTCGATGTCCACATTGCCCTTGAAGGGATGCTGCGCGGTGGGGATCTGCGCCTCGTCGATCACAAGATCCATGGCCACTCCGCCAGCGACTTCGATATTGGCGCGGGTGGTGTCAAAGTGAGTGTTGGAGGGGATGAAATCTCCCGGCTTGACGAGAACCGAGAAGAGAAGATGCTCTGCGGCCCGGCCCTGATGGGTGGGGATCACATGCCGGAATCCGAAGATCTCACGGACCACATGCTCCAGGCGATAGAAGCTCTCGCTGCCCGCATAGGCTTCGTCGCCGCGCATGATGGCAGACCACTGGTCCGCGCTCATCGCGGAAGTTCCGCTGTCCGTGAGGAGGTCCACATAGACATACTTCGCGGGGATCTGAAACAGGTTGAACCCGGCTCGGCGGGCCTGTGTCAGTCTCTCGTCCGCGCTCCACACACGAACCGGCTCGACGACCTTTACCTTGTACGGCGGCAGTCCCATCACACACTCCTCCAGTCATACGCCGGGTCCAAGCTATCGCCCGGGAGGGGCTTCGTCAATCGCCTGCGAGCCCACGCTCCTGATCCGTTCCCGGGATCACATTGTCCAGCACAAGCCCAAGGACACCCGCGACCGCCATGCCCGTCCCGCCGACGGACCGCAGGACCTCACCCAGCCATGATGGAAGCCCGGCCAGGAACTCCTCCGCACCGGGCTGGTAGCCGGTTCCTCCCGCCATCCACGCCGGTACGGACAGCCCCATGAAGAGCGAGAACCCGGCGATGAAGAGGTTGCGGTCGCTGGTCAGGTCCGCCTTCGCAAGCTGCTGAATACCCACGGCCGAAATCAACCCGAAGAGAGCGCAGTAGAGTCCCCCCACAATCGGCCCGGGTATCGTGGCGACGGCCGCACCGAACCGGGAGAACATCCCGAGAGTCACCAGAAGGAGCGCCGCGATCTGCACCACGCGCCGGGACGCCACCTTCGTAATCCCGACCAGTGCGACATTCTCGGAATAGGAGGTGGAACTGAATCCGCCAAGAAGGCCGGTGACCGCGCACCCGACTCCTTCGAAGCCAATCCCGCGGTTCAACTGCTTTCCGGAGGGAGCCTCCGCCCCGGCCATGGCCGCCACGGCATGGTAGTCGCCAAAGGACTCCACCGCCGACGCGAAGTAGGCCGCGAGAATCGCGATCAGGAATGTGAGATCAAACTCCGGCCGCCCCCATGGGAAAACCAGGCCGGTCGTGCGAAACCACGGAGCGTTGCCGATCGTCGACAGGTCCACATGGCTGGGGTGCCCCGGGGCAAACACGCCGGCCAGCGAGAACCCCAGCGCAACGGCATACGCCAGCACCACCGCCGAGAGGATCGGGAAGATGCGGAAGAAGGAGGACTTCCGGGAGAGAATCAGCGTGAACACAATGATCAGGAGAACGGTGAGACCGGAGATCCGGGGATCCGTCCCGGCCTTCGGTGCGCCGTGCCCGAACAGCGCCAGCCCGATCAGCATGATGACCGGTCCGACGACGACCGGAGAGAGAAGGCGTCGAAGACGCCCGACGAAGCCGCCGAATCCGAGCCCCATCTCCACCAGACTCCCCATGAGAATGGCCCCGGCGATGAGACGCATGGCCCGGGGACCGTCTCCGCCCGTGGTGGCGATGATCGCGAAGAAGGCCGCCAGGAACGAGAACGACACCCCTTGAATGATCGGCAGGCGCGATCCCCAGGTCACCTGCAGGAAGGTGGCCACTCCGGAGCACAGCATGACCGAACTGACGAGAATCGCGAGTTCCCCGGGACTCATTCCCATGGCCGGCCCCAGGAGAAGGGGAACGCTCACGGTGGCGCCAAACATGGTCAGGACATGCTGCAACGCCAGAACCAGATTGCGTGGAAACTCCGGACGATCATCGAGGCCGTAGATGGGGCGGGATGACGACGGCATGAACTCCTCCGGGGGACGGGGACGGAACTTCCCCGTGCGGTGGTTCGTCCGCCGGGGTACGCTCAGTGCTTCTCGGGAATCTAGCATGGGAGGACCGGTGGGCATACGATTCGGGGTCAGCTACTTTGGGGTGCGCGACATCCGCCATGCCCGGGCCGATCTGGACGATATCGCGGAGGCGGGCTTCTCGTCCGTCATCCATACATTCTCCGAGCACGACCTCCGGTACCATGTGGAAGATGTCGGGCGACTGGTGGAAGAGACGCGTTCGCGCGGTCTGGAAGCGACCCTGGACCCTTGGGGTGTTGGCGGGCTGTTTGGTGGCGAAGCGTATTCGGAGCGCGCACTCGTGGATCTCTCCTGCCGCCAGGTGGACGCCCACGGCCACTCCGTTCCCGCCTGCTGCCCGAACGCCGAGGAGACACGATCCCTTCTCTCCCGCTGGACCACCACCGCGATCTCGCTCGACCCGGATCGTCTCTTCTGGGACGAACCCCACTACCATCTTGGCGCCTTTCGCGAAGACCACCCCGCCTCCCCGTGCTGCCGCTGTGAAGCCTGTGAACGGGCGTGGCGCGATGCGGGCGGCAGCGGGAATCTCCCGCCGGAAGGGCACCACGATCTCGACAGTTTCCGCGCCCGCTCCTTGAGCAATCTGCTGCGCTCCGCCATCGAGACCGCGGCAGAGCACCGCGCGAAGCACACTCTCTGCCTTCTCCCCCACGGCGAGCACCAGGGGGCGGGCTCGGACGACTGGAGCCTGCTGAGCCAGCTGCCGGGCATCGATCGGATGGCCACCGACCCGTACTGGATGGACCGCCCGGTCGACCCGGCCGAGTATGTCCGATCACATGCGGAGCGCCTCCGTGCGGAGTGCAGCCGGACCGGACACGACATGGAAGTCTGGGTGCAGGGAATCCGGATTCGCCGGTCGGAGGAAGGAAGCATCGTGAGCGCTGTGGCTGCGGCCGCACAGGCTGGGGCTGATTCCATCGCGTTCTGGAGTTATCGGGGGACCGAGCGAATGGCGAGTCTCACCTGCGAGGCGCCCGACTCCGCATGGGATGCCATGCGCCGCGCGGTCCGGGAGTTCAGCAAGCCATGAGCCTCCGTCCGGTCGTCACGATGTGCTGCGCGGCGATCGTTCTGTCCGCGGGAACCTCACACGCACATCCCATGGGCAATGTGTCCATCAGCCACTATGCCGGAATCGACATCAGCCCGGACACGACCCGCGTGAAGTACCTGCTGGATTTTGCGGAAGTCCCGTCCGTCCGTGAACTCGCGAGAATCGATACGGACCTCGACGATCGCGTCACGCCCGAGGAAAGGGATGCCTACCTGTCAGAACTGACCGGCGAAGTCCTCCCCCGACTCTCGCTGGAAGTGAACGGACAGCACCGGATCCTCTCCCCGTTATGGAGTCGCGTCGTCTTCCCTCCCGGGCAGGGCGGGTTGTCGACCGTACGCGTAACCTGGGAGCTTGAAGCGATCATGGAAAGCCCGGGTGAAGAGGAGACCCACCTTCTCGTCTGGGCCGACTCCAACTATCCCGACCACATGGGCTGGAAGGAGATCCGTATCTCGGCGTCCGACGGTCTGCAAGTCGCGAAGACATCTCTGCGTGCCAATCTTCCAACCAGCGGCGGCCTGACCGAGTACCCGGAGGAGTACCTCTTCGACCCTCCGACCGACACCAGCGCCTGGTGTGTCTTCGGCCCCGGGCTGACGGCTGAGAACGCGGACCTCATCGAACTCCCGGCCGAGTTCGCCGCGCCGCGCCCCGAGGGCGGCCGCTTCGTGAACCTCGTCTCCGGGGGAGATCTGTCCGCGCGGGCAGTGCTCGTGTCGCTGCTCTTGGCGATGCTTCTCGGCGCCGGGCACTCACTGGAGCCGGGGCACGGGAAGGCGCTGGTCGCCGCGTACCTCGTGGGCTCGCGAGGGACGGTGGCTCAAGCTGTGTTGCTGGGCATCATCGTTACCGTGACGCACACGCTGGTCGTGTTCGTGCTGGGCTTCGCGGTCCTTCTTCTTTCGCAGCACTTCGTTCCGGAACTGCTCATCCCGTGGCTCGGAGTCGCGTCCGGGCTTCTGGTCACGCTGGTCGGTGCGACCATGCTCCGCTCCCGCATCCGTGAGTTCCGCGGCCACTCTCACCAGCATTCTCACGACCACACCCACGACCCACCGACGGGCGCCTCTCCCCGCGAGATCCTCGCCCTCGGAATCAGCGGCGGCCTCGTCCCCTGCCCTGCCGGAATCGTCGTTCTGCTCGCCGCCGTGTCTCTGGGCCGAACCTCATTCGGGTTGCTCCTCATCACCGCATTCAGCATCGGGATGGCCGCCATTCTCTCCGCCGTCGGGATTCTCTTCGTCACCGCTCGACGGCTTTTTGATCGCGCTCCGCTGGACTCGAAGGTCCTGCGCGGATTCGCTGCCGCCTCTTCGGTCGCGGTCATGGTGTTCGGAATCGTGCTGGCCTGGCGGGCTCTTGCCGAAACGGGACTCCTGTAGTCGTCGCACCTGCACAGAATCTCCGGCAATCCCCGAAGATCGGCAAACCCCGGCGCGGATTGGCCGCGACTCCCCGAAGTTTCCAATGAACGGAAATCGCGCATTCAATGGGGCAGGCAGCCTGAGCGGACCGTGCTGCACCACAACTGTGTGCTATGATTGGTGTCGGCGGACGCTGCCCGCTCCGTGATCCGTTCACACTCTCCACTCCGGGTTCGCCCGGCCCCAGCGAGAGAGGGTTCGCGAGGCCCGTGAAGCACGAGCAGGGTGGCTCCGCCTTCTCTGCGCCCGGCCTGTCAACGACCGGCGAACGTTCCCGCCCAATCCGGCTCCGAGAGAAGCAGGACCTCTACCGGCTCCCCCGGCTGGACCTCGGACACGCCTTCGCGAAGAATAGCCAGCCCGTTCGCCTCGGCCATGGAGCGCAAGTTCCCGGATCCGTGCGGACCGACTTCCCGGGCGAAGACACCATCCGGGGTGGACTCCACGCGGACGCGGGCGAAATGCCGCCGGGGAGCGGGGCCGTGGATCCGCCCCTTTGCGAGACACCGCAGGCGCGGCCGGTCCGGCTGATCGTCTCCCTGAAGGAGGCGCAGAAAAGGGCGGGCGAAGTTCTCGAAAGCCACCATGGAGGAGACGGGATTCCCGGGAAGTCCGAAGACGAACGCTTCCCCCAGTTTCCCGAAGAGCAGCGGCTTCCCCGGACTGGCCTCCACGCGCCAGAAGATCCGGCGGAATCCCCTCGCCTCCAGAACATCCTGCAGGTGATCACGCTCCCCCACGGAGACGCCTCCCGATGTCAGGACCACATCCGCCTCTGCGGCGGCTTCCAGCTTCCGGGCAAGGTCCGCCGGTTCGTCACGGGCAATCCCGAAGTCTCGCACCAGTCCTCCCGCCTCCGCGGCCTGCCCGGCGATCGTCAATCCGTTGGATCCATGGATCTTCCCCGGAGCCAGAGCCTCCCCCGGCGCGAGAAGCTCGTCCCCCGTGGACAAGACCGAAACCGTGGGCCGCCGGTACACGGACACCGTCGCAATGCCCAGCGATGCCAGCACGCCCAACTCCTGGGGACGAAGACGCTTGCCTGTGCGGAAGACCTCTGCGCCCGCGTTCATGTCTTCGCCCACACGGCGGATCGAGTTCCCCGCAGCGGCGTCCCTGCGAATCCGGACCGCCTCCCCGTCCGGGTCCGTCCACTCCACGGGAATCACCGTGTCGGCCCCCTCCGGCACCGGGGCCCCGGTCATGATCCGGGCAGCCGTCCCGCTCTTCACCGCGAAGTCCGGGGTTGCCCCCGCAGGAACCTCCCCGACAATGTTCAACGCCACGGGCCGATCCGCAGACGCTCCCACGACATCGGCAGCGATCACCGCAAAACCATCCATCATGGAGTTCTCAAAGTGAGGCACCGAATGGGGCGCCGTGACAGGCTCCGCAAGAATGCGCCCGACTGCGACCGACACCTCCACGATCTCCACTTCCAGCGGAGTGGCTTCCGCACGAACAAGGGCCACCGCTTCGTCGAACGGGGTCAGAGGCAGTGCGTCGCGACGAAACGACGGGGTCATGCGTTCTCCTTTGGATTGTCCGGCGGCACCGGTGCAACGGAGTCCTCCACCCATCGGGAGTATGCCTTGGTGGAACTGTCCACGGCCATTCGGAGGACCATGGGGGTCTCATACGGATGTTCCTTCAGGACGAATGCTTCCACTCGCGACGCAAGCCCGGGTACCGTCTTGATGGAGACGCGGTACTCTCCTTCATCCTCGATGCAGCCGCGCCAACGAAAGAGCGAGCGAACCCGCTCGATCCCCACGCAGGCCCCGAGCTGCTCGGACAGAATCCCACGCGCCAGATCTTCCGCCTCTCCTTCGGTCTCCACGGTGGTCACGATCTCCACCAGACTCCGCTCAGCCATTGCCACTCTCTCCTCGGCCCATTTGAACACGACGGGCCGCCTCTCCCGACGGGCCATCCGGGTCCAGTTCCAGGCACTTCCGCCAGTGAACCTGCGCCTCCTCCGCCCGCCCCAGCATCTCCAGCACCTGCGCCAGATTCAGATGCACGACGGCCGAGCGCGGCCGAATACGCGCTGCCTCCAGAAGCACATCAGCTGCCTTGCCGCCCTCTCCCTCCACGAGGTACGCCTGCGCCAGTCCCTGCCGCGCAGCCACCGAGCCCGGGTGCATGCGAAGCGCCCGGGCGTAGGCAGCGTGAAGTTCTGCCCGATGTCCCAACGCTCCCTCCGCCCGCGCCAGATCCAAGTAGACGGTCTCCGGATTGCGACCGAGAGTCACCGCCTCTCGAAGCGCGGCCACCGCTTCCTCATACCGATCCAGCTCCAAGAGCGCACGGCCCAGATACTCCAGACGCATGCGGACCCTCGTGCCCGATGGCGACGATGCGCCCAGCAAGGTGACCGCCTCTTCGGCATTTCCGGACTCCAGCAACGCAATCCCCCGGCTGATCACATCCACGAACTCCACCAACCCCTCCGGCGACGGGCCGGAAGCGAGTCCACGCTCCAGGCTCCCCGTCGGCCGGGAGGCCCCTGCCGCATACCCCAGCGAACGAAGGGCCGCCGACTCCTCCGGCTCCATCTCGCGCTCCGCTCCCCTGGCCGACTGCGAACGCTGCTCTCTCCATGCGTCTTCCATTTCCGATCGGAGATCTGCAGCGACCTCCGGGTACTCCAGCGCAAGGTCGGTCGTTTCTCCCGGATCGGACAACAGGTCGTACAGACGATCCACCTTCCCGGAAACGAGACGCCACCGCCCACTCTCCCGGGAACGCAGCGCGTGGAAACCAAAGTTGAACCAGCCATAGAATGTCTCCGCCTGGACGGATGTGACCGGGGCCTCCAGCACCGGCGCCGCTCCGTCCGAGAGCGCACCTTCCACGCCCAGGAGCGAAAGAACCGTGGCGGGAACCCGGGCCAGAGAACGCGCCCCTCCGAGAAGCGCGGGGCGTGCTTTGTCCGATACCGCCAGCATGGGAACCCGTATCGTCGAGAGACGCAGGAGAATGCCGTGCGTGGATTCCCCGGCGTCGCCCAGCCCTTCTCCGTGATCCGATGCCACCACTACACAACGGGTGCGCCCCGGGCGAGCTTCGTCCAGCGTTCTGAGAAGCTCTCCAACCTCGGTGTCCACGAAGGCGATCTCCGCACGGTATGCATCTCCACCGGAGGCGTTCGTCCACGGAGCGGGAGGTGCGTAGTCCGCATGGGGATCAAAGAAGTGCGCCCAGAGGAAAAGGGGGGCGTCGGCACCCGTGCTCGGGGTCTCTCTCAGCCAGCGCTTCACCCGGGCTACCGTCCGGTCCGCGCGGCGTTCCCGCAGGTGCCGGGGTTCCGTGCCTGAAGTGCGCTGCAGGGCGTCATCGTAGTGGTGGAATCCACGGTCCATTCCGAACCGGGACGCCAGCGGAAAGGCCGAGACAAACGCGGCGGTTCGATACCCCGCGTCGCGGAGCACTTCCGCCAGAGTGATCCCGCTCTCCGAAGATAGACGATAGACACCGTTGTCGTGAACGCCATGAACCGAAGGCGGAAGTCCGGTCATCATCGTGGCGTGCGAGGGAAGCGTAATCGGGGCCGGAGCGCGCCCTTCGAAGGCGAGACTGCCGCTGCGCGCAAGCCGATCCAGGTGCGGCGTCCGGGCCGCCATGTCGCCCGTGCAACCCCAGCGGTCACCCCTGCAAGTGTCCAGCGTCAGGAGCACGCCGTCAGGAGCCACACCGGAACGCGGCCCACAACCTGGCAGGAGCGTGGTCAGCGCCACCGCAGCAATGAGAACCCTCGGAATCACGGAATCTCTCTCCTTGGCTGCAAAGGGCACCGAAGGGTAGAAGGAGGCGACTACACGGTCAAGGCTGGCCCCGGAGGAAACCGCCAAAGCCGTGAGGCTGCGGGCGTTGTGTGGGCGCTGATTTGACATCGTACGGGCACGGATCTATGGTTGAAATCGGTTCGGCAGGATTCCTCACCTCCTCGCGGAAGGAGCCGTCGCTCATGAAATCGCTCACCCTCGCGGTGCTGGCAGGACTCCTGATGTTCGCCCCGACTGCCTGGAGCGCCACGGACGCGCTCACCACCTACGATGTCCTCCGTCTCCATACGGCGGGGGTCTCCGCGGACATTATCGTGTCGGAGATCATCGTCACGGAATCGGTCTTCCTGCTTTCGGTAGAGGAGATCCTCCACCTGAAAGAGGTCGGAGTCCCCGAGTATGTCATCCAGTTCATGGTGGATACGGCCCTTCCGCCTGAGGACGGCATGGAAACGACCTTCGTGGAAGACACGCCCGCAGAGTATGACGACGGCCCGGTCAGCCGAGTCGCCATCTCGCTCGACTACCGGTATTCAAACTGGTGGTACGACAGTTACTGGTGGGACTACTGGTACTACGACTCCTGGTATTATCCGTATCGCGTCTCCTACATCATGAGTACCGGAGCCTGGTGCCCCGTCTGGTTCACGACTCGAACCTGCTATGCATCCCCGTGCGCCGGATGGTGGTACTCCTCGTATGGTGGGTACGATTACGGCTACTACGCACGCGACCCATATGTCTACATGCCGCCACGACACCGCGCTCCCAGCCTCGTCAAGTACAAGTCTTCCCCTCCCGGTTCATCGGGCGGGTTCCGGGTTGCCTCGGGAGTCCCCGGACTGAAACAAGCGGGAATCGGCTATGGCCTTCGCGCCACGCGCACCAAGACTCGTGAGGTAAAGGGACGGCCTTCCCTGAAGGATCGCGGGCAAAGGCTGCATGTCGCGAAGACGAACCTCGACCGCGGAAACCGCCGCACGAGCGGCCGCTCCTCCCTTCACCCCGGGAAGAGCCACCAGAGACGACCTGCTGTCGGAAGGCCGGTGCATCGGTCCACGACTCCCGGGCAGCATTCCGCGCTGAAGGCCCCGGACCGCGACCTGCGCCAGAAGCCCCGCACACACAAGCCGACCCGCAAGGTCACGCCTCCACGAAAGACGGTGAAGAAGAGCGTGGCCCCCACGAAACCCGTACCGAAGCCCGCGCCACCAAAGAAGGAAACCAAGGCCAAGGTGCACAAGGAGGAGAGCGGAAAGGGCACCCCGGGAATGTCAAAGCCCGCCAGCCCGACAGACTCCCCCAAGAGGCCGCCGCCACCGAAGCGTCGCGGGGCGTAAGGCGCGGCTTGCGCTCCACGCCGGTCGTCGGCAACCCGGACTAGCCACCGCAGGCGAACGAGATCCGCTCCGTGGCGACCGCATCTGAGACGCGGTCCGTCACGAGGATCTCCACCTCGTAGGTCCCCTCCTTGAGCGTCTCCGGATCCAAGGCAATGAACTCCGCAGCCCGTGCACCCACTCCAACACCGTCGTAAGCAGTACCCACCCCGGGGGCCGCCTTCCCTCGGGAAGTGCCGAACCAGGCCACTCCCACCTCACCCACCGGGCGAATGGTGAACTCCACCTCGTAGAAGGACTCCCCTGCCGGGGACACCGCCAGCCCGTATACCTCAAAGAAGAGGAAGACATCGCGGCCGGGCGGAAACACCGCGGCCGGGTAAGGAGTCACGCGAAAGCCGCCCTTCGCGTACGGGTCGCCGGGTTCCGCTCGATCCACATCCAGCGCGACCTGAATGTCGGAGAGCGCCAATACGCCCGGGGGGAACTCACGAACAAGGATCTCAGTGCGGTAGATGCCCACATTCCCGCTCAGGCTGTCCCGCAGTGAAAGCGCCAGGCGATACTCCCCGCCAGGCAGGCGCACGGCAAGGCGATCCAAGACGAGAGACTCCCCAAGCCCTGTCTGATCGAGACGGTGATTCCGAGTCGTGTGCGCAGTCCGGGCCACGGGCTGATAGTCCGGGTCCTGAACAAGTCCCTCCACCTCCAGAACCGCCTCGATGCCTTCGACATCGCTGTCCCGATACTCCAGTTGGCTTGATGCCACGGCCAGATTGACTTCTACGCGGGTGTCACCCTCCCCTGCGGGTCCGGCGAAGTTCAGGACATCGAAGACATACTCCAAGCTCGCTCCGCCATAGTCGTGAAGGTAAACATGCGGCGTCTCCCGAAGGGCAGTCTGCCCCCTTTGCATCATGGACTTGAGGGTTCGCTGTCGCATCTCCGCTTCCACATCGTAGGCATCAATCTCCTGTCTACCGAACGAGGAACGGCGCCCTTCGCTGGATCCCACATCCTGCATGGCTGCGATATTCCCCTGAAGATCCACTCGACCGCTCCCCTGTCGTTCGAAGGAATCCTGAAAGTTGTCCTTTAGCGTGATGTCCTCCAACTGGAACGCGTGGGACAACTGGAAGTAGATCCACACCTCCGCGGGAGGAACGAGCCCCAGCCCCTCAACCACATCTCCGCTGCGCCGGTCCCGCTGGTCGGGCGGTCCATAGCGAATGAGAAGTTCCCCGCGCCGATCCCATCCCGGAGGATCGTCGATGGCAAACCGGTCCATCGCGTAGGCGAGGCGTCGATAGTGGGCATCGTGTCGTTCGTTCTCGGGAGTGGTGGGGGTGGGATCCAGCGATGCCCAGTAGGCACGCATCCACCCTTCACGATCCGTGTCGGCCATCATCAGGTATGCGCTGGCCTCTGCATCGGTCAATAGATACTGAAGATGCCGAAGGTCCTCCCGCGCATAAGTCTCCGGAGCCGGATTCACCGAGCTCAGATCCAGCGTCGGACCCTCCAGTGCCGGTCCACACCCCCCCACGAGAACGAATGCCACAAGAATGGAACCCAATCGCTTCATGTCTGCCTCTCCCTGCGCTTCAGAAACCGCCCTGCCCTGTGTGTGACCGGCATGCGCCGGGCCCGGCCCGTGTCTCGTCAGAACTCAACGCCGATCGAGAAGTGGTTCCTCGGGTCCCCGACCGTTCGCTGCAAATCCGTTCG
>JASLLL010000041.1 GCA_030747075.1 Gemmatimonadota bacterium | reverse complement strand
TTGTGGTAGTAGAGCATCTGCCCTTCCAACTGCCCCGTGGAGGTCACGATGTCCAGGAACCCGTCGCCGTCAAAGTCTTCCATGATGCTGCCACCCGCCAGATTGAATGCCGCGACCCCCTTTTCGAGTCCGACATCCCGGAAGCGACCGATGTCGTATTCGGACCGGAACCGCTCTTCCGGAATGCGAAGCCGCTTCGGCACGCTCTCCGGGTAAGTGCCGAGCGCCATCGCCATGAGGTTGGTGAACCAACGGACGCGCGGACGGTTCCCGCGGGGGGTGGCGTCGAAGACCTCCTGGAACGATGCAAAGGCGCGTTTCGTGGGGTCTTGTGCGACATGAACCCCGCCGCCTGCCAGCGGAAAGATGCAGCTCTCGCGATTGTGGTAGCCGATGCAGTTCGCTGTCTGCGCCTCCCGGAACTGGGCAATCCCCTGCATGAAGAGCGTCCGCGGGGCGGGCACGCGCGCGTAGCTTCGGCCCCAGTACTCTTCGGGAAGTTTGGGCGTCGCGAGCTTGAAGTACTCGTACGCCAGTTGATACTCGTGGACGGCGCGTTCCCCGGAGGACATCGCGGTGGTGTCCGCTCTCTCCAGTTCGCGCAGCGTCTGGCTTCCGAAGTAGGTTTCCGAAGACGCGCGAATCCGCCGCGCAATGTCCAGAAGACGCGCATGCTTCGGGCTGGCCGGACCTTCAGGCAACTCCGGCTGCGTAATGGCCGCCATGTGCGCCGCGTGATCGTGCGCCGCGTGTCCGCCTTCGGATGCGGTGTCTTGCTCGCCCTTGCCGCCGCAACCGGGTGCGCCCCAGGCGACGACAACCGCGAGCATCACCACATGGCGTCGCCCAAACCAATCCGTCCACGGGACACTCATCGATCGCCTCCTTCCGTGACAAGGTGATACCGGCCTTCTTGCGGCGTGACCAGGCGATCCACCGCGCCGGAAGGCCATCGCACAACGACCGAATCCACCACCGCGTGTTCGCCCGGTCCGAAGAGGACGCGCAGATCGTTCCCGGAGAGGTAACTCCCGCCCGCATGAACCTGCCGCACAAGAACCCGACCGCCTGTGTGGGTTTCCACGCGCGCACCGATGCCGTCCCGGGACGATGCCACTCCCCGAAGTCGCACGCCGAGCCAGTGCCGCCCCTGCGACCCCGTCGCCTCCAGAAGCATGGCCGCACCGTTCTGGTTTACGATCACGACATCCGTGTCGCCGTCGTCATCGAGATCCCCGAACGCCACGCCGCGCCCGGCGCGATGTTCCAGAAGCATGGGGGCCTCCTCCGCGGTGACTTCGTCGAAAGAGCCGTCGCCCCGGTTTCGAAAGAGCGCGTCCGGTTGCTTCCATGTTGTCGTGGGGTCGGAGAGTTCCGCGTCCGACTCCGTGTGCCCGTTCACCAGCAAAAGATCCGGCCATCCGTCGAGATCATAGTCGATGAAACCCGTCCCCCAACTGATCCACGCGAGGCTCGACGGTCCCAGCCCGGACGACGCTGACTCGTCAAAGAAGAATCCGCCGCCTTCGTTTCGATAGAGTGTGTTCGTTTCATTCTGGTAGTTCGTGACGAAGAGATCCGTGCGACCGTCCAGGTCCAGATCACCATCGGCAATGCCCATCCCGGACTCCACCACACCCTCTTCGGAGTGACTGACCCCGGAGATCATCCCCACTTCCGTAAAGTGTCCGTCCCCTTCGTTGTGAAAGAGAAAGTTCGGGTCCAGGTCGTTTGCGACATAGAGGTCGTCCCTTCCGTCACCGTCCACATCCATCGCGAGAACGCCAAGCCCCCGGCCCTGCACCGCGTCCACTCCCGACGCGCTCGTGACATCGCGGAAGGTCCCGTCGCCGAGATTGCGATAGAGCCGATCGGTCGCACGCGGATACGCTTTCGGCGAGCAGTAGAGCCGGAGGCCCTCCGGAGACACGCACTCGTTCGTGTCCGGAGACGCTACCTGCACATAGTTCGCGACATAGAGGTCGAGCAGGCCGTCCCCGTCCATGTCGAAGAAGGCGGCGCCCGCTCCCCAGTTCGGATCCGCAAGCCCGGCACGCTCCGAAGCGTCGCGGAAGGTGCCGTCTCCGCGATTCATGTACAGCCGGTTCGGCCCGACATTCGTCACGAAGAGATCCGCGTCGCCGTCATTGTCGATGTCCGCGGCCACCGCTCCCATGCCGTAGCCCGTATCTCCCGTGCCGGAAGCGTCGGTGGCGTCCGCAAAGCGAAGCCCTCCGAGGTTGCGATACATCCGGTTCGGCTTCGCGCTGTTGACGAGATAGATGTCCAGCCTGCCGTCTCCGTCGTAGTCCAGCAGGCACGCGCCGGAACCCATGACCTCGCGGTAATCCTTGGTACCCGTGGCGCCGTTGGAGTGCGCGAAGTCGATTCCCGACTCCGCCGTGACATCCCGGAAAGATCCCGCGGGGGACGCGGCCGGAAGAAGAGCGGGCAGCGCGGCAGCGCACGCCGCAAGAGCAAACCGCCTCATGGCATTCTCCCTCCCGCTTCGAGTGACTGCGACAAGACACGGAGAGCCTCGGCCGGGCGGCCCGACTCCTCCATGAGCGTCGCCAGTGTTTGCGCCGCCGCTTCGTCTCCCGGTGACTTCAGGAATGCGGCGCGCCCTTCTTCGATCTTCCCCACGCGATGCTCCAGTTCCGATGCACGGCGTGCGGCGGAGTCCGCGGCGGCCGCCTCTCCGCCCTCGCGAAGCACGCGCTCCAGTGCCCGATGCGCGGGCGCAAAGCCGGGGAGCGACTCCGCGGCCTTGCGGAGATCGTCTTCCGCCCAACGGAGATTCCCGGCGTCGAGCCGGACCTCACCGCGGTGAACCCGCCAGCGGAAGTTCCGCGGCCGAATCCGAAGAGCCGCGGAGAGATGCTGCTCCGCTTCCGAATGCCGCCCCAGTTGAGCCAGCGCGCGGCCCTCGCCCGCCATGACTCGCGGATCGCCCGGAACCAGTCGCCCCGCCTGACGGTAGGCGGAGAGTGCGCCGGCTGGATCTTCGCCCGCCAGAAGCGCGTCGCCGAGAAGAAGCGCCGCCTCCGCGGAGGACTGGTCCGCAGCGACCGCTTCCCGCGCGTACTTCAGCGCCGCTTCGGTGTCTCCCGAGAACTCAGCCAGACGGGACGCGAGAACCCGAGGGTGCGCGTCACCCGGAAGGAGGTCGCAGGCGAGAATCGCCGACGCCAGCCCATCCTCGATGCGACCGGCGGCAAGCGCGGCTTCGGCGCGAAAGAGGTGCGCGCGAGGGAGCAGCCCCGGGGGGGCCGACGAACAGACCGCCAGCGACACCCGCCATGCCTTCTCCGCGCGCCGCGACTCCAGGCACAGTTGCGCCAGAAGAAGGCCCACGCGGACATTGCCGGAATCTTCGCGAAAGGAGATCTCGGCGGGTTCGATGCGCGCCGCCCGCGTTCGTGCGTGGCCGTAGGATTCGCGAAACGCGTCCGCCTCCTCCGTTCGACGCGCAAGTTGCAGAACGCGCGCGAGATTGAAGTGCGCGGTGGGGTTGGATGCGTCCAGTGTCACCGAAGCGCGAAAATCCTCCTCTGCGGCGGCAAGGTCCCGCGCGCGCATTCGGATCGTCCCGCGCAGAAGGTAGGCCCCGGCGTACCCGGGCGCCCGCTCCAGGACCGCGTCCACTTCCAGCGCCGCCTCGGCGGAACGACCCAGCGCGACCAGTGCTTTCGCCAATCCCCATCGCGCGCGAATGGACTGCGCGTCCAGGCGAAGTGCCTCGCGGAACGCATCCGCCGCGCCTTCGGGGTCGGCCGTCCCGACGAGGCCGCCGCCGGACAAAAACTCGCCCAGCGCCATGTGAGCACGCGCGTCGGAGGGTGCCAGCGCGATCGCCTCTCGCGCTTCGCGGATCGCGGCAAGATGGCGCCGGCGCGCTTCATGAACGCGAGCCAGAGCCAAGTGCGCTTCCGCGCTCTCCGGAGCCTCGGCGACCGCCCGCTCCGCGCTGGCCAACGCCTCGGCAGTCCTCCATGTCGCGACGCATGCCCGCGCGTGGAGTGCCAGCACATCCGCCGATGGCGCACGGTCCCGCACCGCGACTGTCAGAATCTTGTACGCCGCTTCGATCCGCCCGGCATTCATCGCTGTCCGCGCTCGCTCGGCGGGCGCCCCCCCGGGAGCACACGCCGCAAGGGCGCACAACACCGCCCCTGCCGCAGTCCACGCGACCATGAGGCCCGATCGATCAGTACGGAACATTCGTGTATCTTCCTGCGCGGGATGAGAACGCCGGACGGAATCAGGGGAGCCTAGCCGGATCCCCCCCGGATTGCTAGCCTGCACGGCACGCGGAACTCCCGGAGGCTCACCTTCATGAAACCACTTCACCCGGTAGAGGCGCGCGGTCTCACGAAGAGGTACGGCTCCTTCACGGCGGTTGATTCCGTGGACTTCTCGGTGGAACCCGGAGAGTGCGTGGGGTTTCTGGGGCCGAACGGGGCGGGAAAAACGACGACCGTCCGCATGATCTCCTGCTTTCTTCCCGTGACCGCCGGGTCGGCCCGGGTATTCGGCATGGATGTGACCGCCGACCCGCGCCGGATCAAGGCGCGCCTCGGAATCTGCCCGCAAGAGGACAACCTGGATCCGGATTTCAATGTCTTGCGGAATCTCCTGGTGTACGGGCGCTACTTCGGACTATCCACGGAAGAGACGCGAACACGCGGGCTGGAGCTTCTGGCGATGGTCGGACTGGAGGATCGCGCCGACGCGCGGATCGACGAACTCTCCGGCGGCATGAAGCGCCGGCTCATACTCGCGCGGTCACTCCTCAACCGGCCCGACCTTCTTCTTCTCGACGAACCGACCACCGGCCTCGACCCCGACGCCCGCCTTCTCATCTGGCGTCGCGTGGAGAGCCTGAAGGCGGAGGGCGTCACGGTACTGCTCACGACTCACTACATGGAAGAGGCGGCGCGGCTTTGCGACCGTGTGATTCTCATGGACGGCGGCCGGATCCTTCTGGACGGCCCACCCGGGGAGCTGGTCGAGCAGGAGATCGGCGGCGAAGTCGTCGAGACCGCCGGCGGGGACGACGCGAACCGCATCACCCGGCCCGCCACGCTGGAGGATGTCTTCCTGCGTCGAACCGGAAAGTCGCTGGGGAGTTGACCGATGAGCGCGTCCGCATCGCTTCGCAATGTTTCCCATGGCGCATGGCTCGTATGGCGTCGCAACGCGGATGTGGCCCGGACCACATGGCTCACGAATGTCCTGCCGCCGCTTCTCGAGCCCGTCCTGTATGTTCTCGCGTTCGGATTCGGCGTGGGTTCCCTCATCGACACGGTGGAGCACCGCGGGCGCGACCTTCCCTATCTCGAGTTCATGGCACCCGGTGTGATCTGCATGGCGGTCATGTTCTGGTCATTCTTCGAGATGACCTTTTCGTCGTTCGTGCGGATGTACTACCAGCGCACCTTCGACGCAATCGTCGCCACGCCCCTTCTCGTGGAGGATGTCATCGCGGGGGAGTGGCTCTGGGGCGCCACGAAGTCCGTCTTCGCGGGAACAACCATCCTCGGCATTCTCTCGCTCTTCGGACTGGTAGCGTGGCCGTGGGGCCTCTTTGTGGTCCCGCTGACAGCGCTGGGCGGAATCCTGTTTGCAAGCGTGGGACTCATCGCGACTTCCCGCGCTCGCACGATCGACTCCTTCAACCTGCCGGTCTTTCTGCTCATCTTCCCGATGTTCCTCTTCAGCGGCACCTTCTTCCCGCTCGAAATCCTCCCCGCACCTCTCCACGCCGTCGCTATGGCGCTCCCGTTGACGCACCTGGCGGTTCTCGTGCGAGGCGCGTGCCTCGGCGACTTCCCGACGGCGTGGCCCGCGAGCCTCGCGTATCTGATCGTGGTCTCGGGCGTGCTGAGTGTTGCCGCACTCGTATTGATGAAGCGCCGCCTCGTGAAATAGGGAGGGGCGTCTCCGCGCTCACACACGGAGGTTCCGTGCTCCCGTCACTTCGCGACGCCAGTAACTCGCGAGCGTACCGAGAATCAAGACGACCGCCACCGCCGCCGCGAGGTCCCCGTACACTCCCGGGATGATTCTCCGCGCCGCCGTCACGGCATACTGATTCAGGCCGGCGACGGCGACGGCGGTGAAAGCCAGCGAAGCCACACCGAAGAGGAGCACGCCGGTCTCCGCCCGGGACGCGTTCCTCCGAATGGCGCAAACCCATGACTCTCGCGAAAGGGCGGCCCGGATTCCTTCCTCTCTCAGTTTCGGCCGGTCCATCAGATCGGAGAGAATGTAGTAACCGTCGAATCTCAGAAGCGGCCACAGGTTCCCGAGGAGCGACAGATAGTTGACTGCCGCGACCAGCACGAGAACCTGCCACACCGGTTCCCCGCGAAGGAGAAACGCCGCAATGCTGAAGGCAGACCCCATGACGGCATTCGCGAACATCCCCGCTCCGTCGATGACCGCGCGCTTCCCGCGCGACAGCATCCATGCATCGGTGGTGTCGGCAAAGCAGGCCGGAACGCCGTAGTAGAACATGACTCCGAACCCGGACACGCGGCGCCCGTAGTGCTTGCACGCCAATGCATGCGCCATTTCGTGAGTCAACATCGACAGGAGTCCCATGGCCAGCAACATCGCCGCCGCCGCCGGACCGACATTCCCGTGAACCACCGCCGAGTACATCGAAGCCGGATCGGCCCCCGAGAGTTGCGCGCCCAGCAGCCACAGCCCTGCCAGCGCAGACGCAGACATCGCCGCCACGGACGGCCGCGCAAAAAGAACCCGGCCGACCACGCCGTACAGGAAGGTCACAAAGCGATCCGCAGGCCAGAACGCCACCCTCGCCCTTACCATGCGCCGCCCGATCGCACTTCCAACCGAGGCCTTCGCGGGGCTCCGTTCCTTCGACATCCTCTCAAGCACATCGGTGTCCATCGCGGACACGGGCAGAGCCATTCGGTTCCTGAACAACAGTACCAGGAACTCGTCGATCGTTTCCGTTGGCGGGATATCGTTCGACGCAAACACGCGGGCAATCGCTGTGTTCACAGAAACCGTTCCATCGAGTGCTTCAAACAAACGGAAAAACGCCCCGCGAAGTTTCAAGTACCGGTCCCCGAATCGAACGAGCGCGAAGGACTCACTTCCACTCCGCTGCATGGACACTTCGCAGCCGGGGTTCCGCCGAAGCACGACGGAACCTGCCTTTCCGGGGGGAAGCGCGGCGGGCTCTCCCCGGCAAGGGCGGTGTGTTCCTCTCCGCGATGAAACCGGTCCGCCCGGTTCGTGAAGGCCCGGGCCCATCAGAAGGCCAGGTTTCCTTTCACCACCATGCGGAAGTCAAACTCGTCTTCATCGACAGGGGGATCGCTGAGCCACACGGGAAAGCTGAGGTTGAGAACGGATGCAATCCAGAACTCGGGCCCGGCGTCATAGACAACCCGGTCCAGAAGCCGCGAATCCCCATCTCCGCCAACCCTTCCGCCGTCGAAGAACAGGATCGGCGTCACCGGACCCAGGGAAAAGCGTTTGCTCGAGAGCTGCACGCCTGCGGCCAGGACATTCGTTCCGAAGGCCGCCTCGGTCTGGTATCCGCGCACACCCCCGCCGCCCCGGTGCCTGGAAAGAAATGCGACGGGGTTCACGGTAGACGCCGGAACGCCGAGAGCCACATGCATCCGCTCCTGAATCGGCGCCCCGTCGGTTACCAGCCCCGCAGTCCCGCGGAATCGGAAGAGCACCGCCCCTGTTCTCCCAAGACGAAGATCCTGGCTCGCCTCCGCCCAACCGCGTCGGAATGTGTAATCCGGGTCCAGCATGTCTATTCCCGCACCGACTTCCACCCGGCCCTGAGTGAAGCCATGGTATCCCTTGTTCTCATATGTTCCGACCCACTCGACGAGAGTGGTCTTCCCCGGCGAAGACCATTTCGGGTCTTCGTAGCGATCGTTGTAGCGATCGCGAAAGCCCGCCGATATTCGCGTCGTCTTCTTCGGCATTTCAGTCCTGGCACGGTTCGCCACCCGAGTGACGACCGACGGCGTTTTCCACTCGAAGGCCACCCCTCTCCGCCCGGCTGCGTCAGACGCCGCAAGAGACAGTTCGCCATTTCGGCCCGTCGTCGTGACGAGGAGACTCCGGTAGTTCCATTTCTCGCTGGCGGTTCCGTAATCAACGCTCAACAGGAATCTGTGCGGAACCAGTGTCACTCTGGGAGTTCCCATGCTGACACCCACCCTCCATCGGTCGACCGAATTGTACGCAAGCGTCGGATTCAGGCGGACGGGGTAGGCGCTGGGCGGTTCCCTCTCCTGCTCGCCATGGAAGAGCCCGGACCACTGGACGGGAGGAAGGAACCCGCTCTGGTTGTCCATGCGGTCCCACTCCAGGAGGCGATGCCGTGGATCCACAACGACTTTCTCTACGGGGCTCTCTGTGTGGAAGGTGACCAGCGATTTCTCCTTTTCGGCGAAAACGGTCTCGGTCACTCGTTCACCGTTCGCGAGAATCGCCTCCGCCTCCACCGGCATGACGATCTCGCCCTCTCGGAGAACTTCGGCCGTCGTCACATACTCGCCAGTGGACTCATTCCAGGACGATCGACTCACCCCCCCTGCCGCATAGTCGCAACTCTTCCCCGTACGCAGCCATTGATCGAAGAACCAGTCCAACTCCTCGCCGCTGACCGTCTCCGCGACGCGAACGAAGTCCTCTATACTCGGGTGCCGGAAGCTGTACTCGTCGTAGAATGATCTCATGATGTCATCCAGGACTTCGTCACCCACCACCGCACCCAACATCTCCAGAACGCGCGATCCTTTGGCGTAAACAATCGTGCCGTACTCGGCCATGCCCCCCAGGTGGTACGCGGGCTGGTCAATGACTTGATTCAGTCCCCCCCTCCCGAGGAATGCGATCATACCGTCGCGTGTGGAAAACGCATCGCCCCCCAGACTCTGGAGTGTCCGCACGAGACCCGGCCCTTTCCACTCCCTGTCTCCGTACTTCCACTCCAGGTACTGATGCGTGTAGTACTGGTTGATTCCTTCGTCGAGCCACGGTTCCTGAACCTCATCGTTTGCGACGATTCCGTACCACCAGATGTGACCGATCTCGTGCGACGCCACCTCCTCCAGGCGGTGCTTCGTCAACCAGTTCCCCAGACCCGGATCCAGCATGCTCAGCATGGGGTACTCCATACCGCCATTCGGGTGAGATGCGGCTTCCACCACCGTAAGGTGCGAGTACGGGTACATGCCGACGCGGTCGGAATAGAACTCGATCGAGTCCAGCGAGTACTCCAGGAGGTTTTCCCACTCCCCGGAGTAGTCCTTCCGGAGAACCAGCGCGGTCACGGTCACGCCCCGCCACTCCGCAGAGTCCTTCACATAGTCCGGGGACGCGACCCACGCGAAGTCGTGCACTCTTTCCGCGTGAAAGGCCAGTGTCTTGCGCTCGGCGGAGGGGGTCGTTTCGCTGCCGGAAGACCCCGCACCCGCTTCGCCCCGCATGGCCGCCGAGGCCTCGGGAATGTCGTTGTCTCCACCGACCGCCTCCACCAGATGCCCGGTCGCTCCCACATAGTAATCGCCCGGCAGTTCGATTCGGACATCGTAGGTGGCGAACTCGCCGTGGAACTCACCGACCAGGTGGTACTTGTCCTTGTGCCAACCGTCTTCGTCGCGAAGGGCCATCTTCGGATACCACTGCGCACATGTGAACTGGGAGCCGGAGTATTGTAAGCGATGGGGAACGCGTGGGATCTTCGTCATGAAGTCAATCTCCAGCACCAACACCTCTCCCGGCATCGCAGGCTCCGGAAGACCAATACGCATCAGCGTCTCGTCGACTTCGTGCGATACGGATCGCCCGTTGACTGACACTGACCGAATCTCCACCCACCCCCGGTCTTTCAAGGGCGTATGCGCCAGCGTGAAGTCGTGATGCTGTTCTTCCGCCTCCCGGCCCGCGGTGGTTGCTTCGCTCCGGTAGGCGTTCGCATACAGGTGGAGATAGAGTTCGTCCAGCGGACCGTCCGCGTCGTGCGCGTAGACAATGCGCTCCATCCCCGTGATCGTCTTCTCCCGGGTGTCGAGCGACGCCCGGATGTCATAGCGAAGCTCCGGACCCGCCCAACTCGGCGCAACCGCCAGGAGCGTCGCGAAGAGAGCGACCAAGACCCCTGCCCGCTTTCCGATCACTTGGCGTCCGAGTTCTCTGCGTCTCGTGTTCATTGGGGGTTGTTCTCCTTTTCGGCATTCAGTGTCTCGTGGGAGACCATGAGATGGTAGTCAATCCACAGTGCCCAGCGCTCGGGGCTCTTCAGGATTCGTTGTTCCAGCGTCTTGTAGATTCTCTGCGTGATGTCCCGCGGAGTCCGAAGACCCTCGACATTCACTTCCTCGCCAACCTCAAGCCGGGGCTTTCCCTTCTCAAATGTGAAGATGGCGGGGATCAGCGGCGCCCCTGTCCTCGCGTGCAACCACGCAAGACCGCGCCCCGCGTGTACCGGGTGCCCAAGGAATCGAATGGGCTCGGCGCCGCGGGCGGGTGTCCCCCGGTAGTCCCCCATCATGAACACGACGCGCCCCTCGTGAAGCCGGCGCTCGAGTTTGCGAAGAAGCAACCCGTCGCCCACCGGGAGAGTCTCCAGGCGGTCTTCTCCATATGCCGCGTTGGATTTCTCCACCTTGGCCAGGGCCGTGGGGCGGACGAGGTAGCTGAGTTTGTCGACTGCGGTCACCTTGTAGAACAGCGTGGAGAGGATCGCTGGAATCAGCGCATAGGGGCCCATGTGGCACGAGAACACAATGGCGCCTTTCCCCTTGGCCAGCGCGGCCTCCAGCGCCGGGGCCCCCTGCGGAGGCACGGAACGCTGCACGATGCGCCTGAAGGTCCAATGGGGGAGGAGCAGCACCAGCGAATGCAGGCGATCGGTGAAGAGGCTTCTGAAGTTCCTCGCAACCATGTGGTCCACACCTGTCGCACTCGCCTTCCGGCCCAGATTCGTCATCGCAAGATACAGGCTCGTGTGAACCCGCTTCCGGACGGTCCCCCGCGTCACGCCGAACAGGAGCGGCGCAAGAACCGCCGGAGCCCATCGATTCACGATGATCATGAAACTGCCCTCCCGGGAAACAGGGGAAGCCCGGCCGGGGAAAGTGGATATCCTTCCCCACGGCCGGTGGATGCTGAGACTCCCTACCCTCCGTACGACGGACCTTCCGTCGTGATTATGGCGAGCAAAATGAGCAGCGACAAATCAATGGGATCGATCTTCAACAGTTCTCGATGACTCAACTCGTCAAACGACACGGCTTCCTGCCTCATCGTGCCCTACCCTCCGTTCGGCGGATTTTCAATCATGTAAGTGGCGACCACAATGACCAGCCCCCACCACCAAGTGGGATCGATCTTCAACAGTTCTCGATGACTCAACTCGTCAAACGACACGGCTTCCTGCCTCATCATGCTCTCTCCTCCTTACAGTCGTTGCTTCCATGGGCCCTCTTTGTCCTCTGGTTATCAGAAGATCGGTTCCCACGGATACGGATCCGGCCACCACGGCGGCAAGAACGGAAAACGCCACGGGACCTTCAAGAGTTCCCGGTTCTCCAACTGCTCGAACTGCGGGTTCTTCTTCATGTTCACCTCTCTCTCGTTTGATGCGTCTCCTCCCCGCCAAAACCCCGCCCCCTGCGTCATGCCGCCGACGCGACGCGGGGAACTCAGCGAGTTGCCCCACTCCATTGCAGAATCCGTGCCAACCAAGCCCGCCAAATGCAACAAGTGCCCAACTTACTGTGCGGCAACCCGTTCCATGCGAGACGCCGCGCAGCCACGGTTCCTCTCATGCCCGGGAGCGGAACCAGTGGTTCCGGGGGGGCGGAACCGTTTCGCCCCCCCCTCACACACACACGACATCGGGCCGCATCATCGGGAAGCACAGGACGCCGCCTCGCCGAGACCGAGCGCGGGGAGAAACCGGGGCTAGTGAAGGAGTGTGTGCAGAAGTATCAGCGAGGCCAGGAGAGCCACGCCCGCGCGCTTCGGTACCTCTAAAGCTGTCAATGCATCAAGTCCGGCAAGCGTGGTTGCGGTTCAGCCGCGGGAGAGGAACCCGCTCGGTCTCAGGTGAGGGCGGAAGTCGCCGACTCGCGAGCGAACCTGTGTGCCCCTAAGGGCACTCGCTCTGTGTCGGTCACCGAAGGAGCACAAGCTTCCGCGTGATCGCCTCCCTGCCCGCGTCAAGACGAACGAAATACACCCCGGCAGCCGCACGACGACCCTCATCGGTCAGCCCCTCCCACTGCACGCTGTAGCGCCCCTGCGGACGCTCCTCGCTCACAAGCGTGCGAAGGCGACGACCTCCAACATCATAGACGGCCAGGTTCACTGGCGCGCAGTCGGGAACCGAGAAGTGAATCCGGCTCCCACCCCAGGAGGGGTTCGGGGACGCAGGGAGAAGGGCAAGACGGCCGGGCACCCCTTGGTCGAGCGAGCCCCCCGTCGGTGTTCCTCCTCCCGAGGTAAGCCTACTCAATGGATCCCCGAAGAACATGTACGAATCTGCCGTCTCGCGGATGGGCGAGCTGTCGGAGAACTCGGACGCGATCCGCTGCATAGTCACCAGCCAGGACTCCGCCATCGGGCGATCGGGATTCGCAACGACCTCATCGAGAATCCGGACGATAACTTCCACGTTCCCCTGTTGCCATGTTGCGGCCGACGGACCGGCCCATGCGATCGCACCGTCCCAGGGATGGCGCAGGAAGTCCTCGCAGACCGGCGGGCCGTAGTCCATGTCCTCGGTCATGCTCCAGTCGCCGGTCCCGCATGTCGGCCCCAGGACGAACGCCGGGTGACCGCTCGCGAGCATCCCAACGTCGAAAGAGCCGGCGCCGACCTTCTTGCTGAAGAACTTGCCGGGAGAGTACCGATGGGACTCCGATCCGAGGATCACAGCGAGATCCGGGCGGTTCCAGTTCCACTCACCGACCGCCGGCCCCACCAGGCCAGACTCTCCATAGTTGGGAAACGCATACAGGGAGGACACAGACGAGAAGGCCGACAGCGTGGCCGCAACGCTGTCGGCAACACCCCGGATGAAGGAACCGGTGCCGTGACCGCCGCTCATATTCTCCCAGTCCCAGACAAACAGCTCCGCGACGTACAAGGGCGACCCCCCTCCCAGCCCTCCATACGAGAGCGTCTTCCCCACGAAAGACACGACATCCGTAACATCCGTCGCGGGCCATCGTGTCACGACGACATCGGGGTATCCATCATCGTCCACGTCGGCGTAGGGCTGGTCCGAGGTCCAGTACGGATACCACCGGGCTTGGTTCGTGCCCGGTGGCAGCGTGTCGGCGACCGCGTAGGTCGGGATCACGTTGAACAACGGCTGACCTCCCGCCGGGAAGCCGCCGTCCAGGTACGACTGGCGGACGGATTCCCAGCTCCCAACCCAGTACTGGGAGGTCAACGGCCCATCAAACTCTTGCCAATCGTTCGCGTCGCCAACAAGGTGGAAGTAGAACGCACCGGCCCCCGCGTGCGTCGCGATGCTCTGCTTGAGAGTGGCGCGGAACAGATCGGGGGACGTCGGATACCCGTCGATGCTTTCCGGGATCACCGTGTAGCCATACGCAGTACCGTAGTCGAAGTAGGCTTGAAGGTCGGACATGAAGGCCGACGGCGCGTAGACCACCAGCGTTCCCGCACCGGCCGGGGACTGCAGTCCCTGCGTCCGGACTGCCAGGAGAGAGTCGACCCGCGCTCGCAGCTCCTCCACCGTCGGCGCTGGCGGTCGATCAAAGGGAGTCGGGGTTGGCTGTTGCCGTGCGTAGTCGAGCACCCGTCGGTTGCCGTCCGTCTCGATCTCCACGAGCCGCACGAACTCCCCCGCCCCGGCCGGAAGACTCGTCGAGTACCTGCGCTGACCCGGGCGCCACGGACCGCCGGCAACCGGCAGCCACTCGCCCATGGTCGGGTCATCTGCGCTCTCCAGGAAGTACTCGCGGGTCTCATGCTCCCAGGCGATCTCCCAGGTTGCCACGCCGTCGTAGATGAAGAACGCTTCGGCGCTCGCGGCGGGGTTGTCGCCGCAAATCGCACACAGACTGGTGCATTGCTCCGGGCACTCGAACGACTGTGCCGCGCCGGCCACGGTCAGGAGAATGGCCACACCCCCGGCTGCGACTCGATGGAGACTCATCGTGCTCCTCCTTCTCACGGCATGTAGGTCCCCTGGGAGTCTTGACGCCCAAGGTCATCGTCCATGGCGACGAGCTGTCCGCTGTAGTAGTGCCCGTACTTGATCAGCGTGATCATGCCGCGAATTTCCGCCAGCCAGTAGGGCCCTGGCAGCGGCACCGGCACCCACTCCCCGTCCACCTCCTTCGCGGGCAACCCCCGGGAGACGAATCGAGGCCGGAGCACGAGCTGGCCGGGCTCGGAGGGGTCGATGCCCCTTCTGGACCACAGGGCGCCGAGCACGTCTGCGACCGACGATTCGCAGCGCTCGTCTTCGCGAAGCGGTCGCGCCGCCATCCGGTTCTTGCGCGCCTTCGTTTCGACGTCCTCGTACGAGCCGTCCGCCGAAACGACCCACTCCACCTTCGGGTCCGTGAACGCGCACTGCAGACGGCCCGCCTCATCGAGGATGAGCGTCACGTTCACAACGGCGGAATCCGGGCGCTCGGTCCGAGCGATCCGAACCCCGGTCGCACGCACCGACCAGAGAACCCTGCCCTCGTAGTCTTCCCCGAAAGGGCTCTCATCCCAAAACTCCACCGGCTCTGCTTCGCCCAGCGCGACCTGTGGTTCGTCCCGACCCAGGTACGCTGCGGCGAGCGCCCGGACATCAGCAGGGCGTCTGACCCCGGGAGCAGCGGTCGTCGGCGCGATGGATACCGTCTGGCGCGCGGGACCCCTCTGGATGTCTGACGGTCCCGCCGCGCCCGAGTGCACTCCGAGCAGGGCTAGAAGTACTACGGCCGCCCCGGCATGGGCGGATGCTCTCCTCAGTGTTGGTTTCATGGCTGGTTCCTCGTGTCCCAGACGTCGAACGTCCAGCCCGAGCCTGGAACGAGCGTCGCCGCCGACTTCGCCGCTCCGTACGTCTCAGCTGAGTCCAGCGGCTGCGTGATCTCTCCATCCTCGTAGCTCGTGCCCTCCGGCCGATGGATGAACCGAACCTGGCACTCGGAGAACTGGACCCGATCACTGTTGTGGCCCGGCACGTGATCCTGCGTGTCCTGAATCTCCGCGGCGAACACCGCGGCACACAACCGGTCCTCGATGTCGCCGACCGCTGTGGAGTTCATCAGGAACCCATCGACGATGCATTCGTAGACGGATCCGTTCTTCCGGCATTTGTAGAGCCCTTCCGGCGGCAACGGGGACTCAAAGCTCCTGATGTCCGAAGTCAGGCCGTACTCGGTCTTGACCTCCCCGTAGATCTGCCTCGTCCCATCGGACAACTGGCGCCAGCCGGCCTGGATCCACTCCCGGTTCTGGATCCACACATGGCACGTTCCCATGCTGCACCACACGGCGGTCCCGGTCGGTGCTGTTACGTTGTCCGAGTCCTTCATCTGGATCCTGCCGCGCACGCCGTCGAACCCGGAATTCACCGTTTCGCCGTAGCCCACGTAACTGTAGGTCGGAACGAATGTCGCCGCGGGTGCGCCGCTCAATTCCAAGACCCCCACAAGCGAGAGTACTGCGATCCAGTTCCAGTGTTGCCGCATGTACATTCCCCTGAGAGTGTGCATCGACGAACGAAGGGCAGCCCATTCCGGCAGTCCAGCCAGTATGAGGCGGAAGAGTTGTCCGCTCAACTGCGGGTTCTTCTTCATGTTCACCTCTCTCTCGTTTGATGCGTCTCCTCCCCGCCAAAACCCCGCCCCTGCGTCATGCCCCCGACGCGACGCGGGGAACTCAGCGAGTTGCCCCACCCCATCGCAGAATCCGTGCCAACCAAGCCCGGCAAATGCAACAAGTGCCCAACTTGCTGTGCGGCAACCCGTTCCAAGCGAGAAGCCGCGCAGCCACGGTTCCTCTCATGCCCGGGAGCGGAACCAATGGTTCCGGGGGGGCGGAACCGCGCGAAGCTTGAACGACTGATCCTCGCCCTGGTAAAGCTCGGCCCACGGTGTCGCGACGCCTTCGGTCTCGCTCCAGAACAAGACAATCAGATCTCCCGCGTCCGGATCGTACTGTCCCGGGCGAAGGGACAGACTGGTGTCCCGATCGTTCGGCGGACCGGAGTTCAGAAGGACCATGTCCTCCCTCAGCAGCGAACCCTCTGGAGCCAAGAACGCGTACACCGGAAGCGGAGGCAGGGTCAGCCTCGTGTGCTCGGTACCCGCCGAACCGTCGTAGCCGAACGCGATGGCGATCGACTTGGTGATGCTGACCTGATCGAGAGCGGGAGACATTGACCTTGGCGCGCTCATTCTCTCGCGGACAGTCACCTGGAGGCATCCAGGATCAGCCTTGATGTCGGGGCGGTGGTGCGCGAGGGGACCCGCGGCCG
>JASLLL010000040.1 GCA_030747075.1 Gemmatimonadota bacterium | reverse complement strand
GTTATGAGTGGCTCGGCCCGTTCGGCGTGGCGGTCGCCGTGGCGGGCTCGGCGACCGATTCGTTTCCCACGGTGGAGGTGAAGTTCCTCGGACCCTGACGAACCCCCGCTACCGAAGCCGCGTGACCCAGACCGCGGCGACAGCGGCCCCGTCATTTGTTGCGCGTACGAGATACCGCCCCGAGGCGACAGCGTTGCCCTCATCGTCGTGGCCGTCCCAGACGAAAAGCCCCGGGACGGCGGTGGCGGCGCCCGTCCAGATTCTTCGCACGAGCCTTCCCGCAACATCGTGAACTGAGACGCTTGCGCTCCCTTCCGCGAGCGGGATGTTCCGCGCGAAGCGGATGGAGGTCGTCCGCGTGAACGGGTTGGGGGACGCGAGGAGCGCGTCCGCGCCACCGGGAGGGAGCGTCTGTGGTGCGGGAGCGTCCACGGCGGAGTTGAGCGGCCACACGGCCTGAGCGAGGCCGAGCGACTGATCGTGTGCCAGCGGATCGGAACTCACTCCGACAAAGTACGCCGACAGGCGGGAACCCTCCCACACGAAGCTCGTACACCAGACGCTGATGTCGTTCCATGTGCCGTCTCCCGGGTTCAAGTCCAGCGCCGGAAGGGGGTCGGTCGTCCAGGTCTGGGCCGTGTCGGAGGAGACGGAGTGTCCAATCCTCGCGCAGCGTGGGCGCCCGTCGGTTGTCCCGGTAAAGAAGAGGTGGAGCGCGGTACCGTCGGGGTCGGGCAGGAGGCGCGGTCGCCCGGCGGAACTGTCGTACCAGGTTCCGGGTGCGGCGGTGATCACGGGATTGCCGGGATGCCTCGTCCAGGTGATCCCGTCGGGGGAGAACGCGATGCTGGTGTGGAAGTTGATCCCGGATTCGGTCATGTAGCTCATGACGAACTGACCGCCGTAGCGGACGACGGAAGGGGAGTCGACGCGTTCGAGTTCGTACGGTTCGGTCTGCGTGAGAACGGGCGTCGGATGGACGCTCCAGGTAACCCCGCGATCGGTCGAGACGGCGCGGCCGATCGCCATGCCCGCAGAGGGGAGGCTGCCCGTGAAGTAGAGGATGAGATCGTCGCCGTCGAAGCGGAGGTCGGGGCACTTGATGCCCGTGTACCAGTGACTGTTGGTCGGTACGACCGGCAGCGAGTCCGGCGGAGCCCAGGTGACGCCGTCGATGGAGGTCAGCCGGTGGAAACCGGTGGGGGGGCTCCAGAAGAGGAGCACATAACCGACGGAGTCCTTCACGACGGAGAAGCAGTTGTACTCGGTCGGGAACCAGGCGGGGGCCTCGGCGATGGGGTTTGCGGGGTGCGGCGTGAACGGCGTGGAGGTGGTGAGGATGTCGCAGGAGGAGCGCACGCCGGGGGATGCCGCCGCGGAGGAGCCGGGATCGCAGGCGGATGAAGGTGACGCGGCGAAGAGCGCCAAGGCTGCGAGCGCGCCCGCCAAGGCGGCGGGGAAGGGCCCGGCAAGGCGGAACCGGTGACGGGCGACCCGCGGGAGTGGGAGGGTCATGAAGGAGCCTCCTTCAGGCGTCGGAGATGGACGCGGGATGGGGTCCGGGGGGACGGAGGCGAAGTCGCCGAGGAGCGGTCGGAGACGGAAGAACGCGTAGGGAACGATACCATAAACGGGGGGATGGCGGGGTGGACACGGGGTGTTATGCTGCGCGGGTCGCAGGATAAGCATAGAGAGGGGGAGGGCGATGGCCCTGGGCGACACCTCTCGCAACCCATGAAGGCCTTCATGGCCACGAACTGGCCGTCCCTCGGGAAGGCGCCCGGCAGCCCTCTCGCGAGAATCTGGAGTGGCACAACCAGAACCGCTTCCGGGGCTAGCGATTCCCGTCAGCCAGAGCGGAACCGACGGCCCTCCCGCCAGCCACCAACAATCACCGCAACACCCCAAAAGGGCTTGACTCAGAGGGAGGAGAGGCGGAATATGGGTACATACCGACCAGTCGGTATGTACCCTCCCGGTCGCACACCCGGCCCGGGAGGCGTGCCGGGCCCGGATCCCGGTCGCACACCGCTTCCCGAAGGGAGCCGCCGTGCTCATGACGAAGGCCGAAACGACCGTCGCGCACATTCTCGACGCCGCCGAAGGGCTCTTCCTGGAGCGGAACTACGCGGATGTGACGATGGATCGGATCGCACGCTCGGCGTCGGTGACCAAGGGCGCGCTCTACCACCACTTCGCTGGCAAGGAGGCGCTCTACGCCGGGATGCTCCGCCGCGACTTCGCCGAGAAGGGCGGGCTCTTCCGGCACGCCGCGGAGTCCACCGGCACGGCACGCGCCCGCCTGCGTCGCCTCACGGCCGCGTTCTTCGCGCTGCCGGACCGCAAGCGTGACCTCATTCGCCTGGTGCGGCGCGACCTCAACGCCTTCCCCGATTCCGTGCGTTCCGAACTCGTGCGTGCGTACCAGTCCGCCCTGCCGGAACCGGTGCAGCGGATCGTCGAAGACGGCATCCGGTCTGGGGAACTGTCCCCGGGCGATGCGCGGCTTCTCGCGTGGTCGTTCGTGGCGATCGTGGAAGTCACCATGGGTCCCCACGCCCGCCGCGTTTTTCCTGACGACGACGCCCGTCTTGACCATGTGCTGAACCTCTTTTTCAGCGGCGCGGCCGGATTCCAGCCATCTCCCACGACACCCCCAACGACGGAGTGATCGAATGACGAATGTCTTTCCCGAATGGCGGGACCAATCGCTCGATGATGCCCTGCTCGCGTGCAGGGATCTCGTCGAGGACACGGACATGCCGACGGTTCACCGATGGCGCGACGCAGGCGGAAAGGTGCTCGGTCACTTTCAGGTCTACTTTCCGGAGGAGATCGCGCACGCCGCCGGGATGCTTCCCGTCAAGATGTGCGGCGCGCCCGTGGAGCCGACAAACGCGGACTCTCACTTCGGAAGCTACCTCTGTTCCATTCTGAAGACCGCGCTCGAAGTCGGGGCGGACGGCCGGATCCCGCTGGATATGTTCGTCTCGCACCCCATCTGCGACGCGGCCCGGAATCTCGCCGCCATCTGGGCGCGGAACTTCGACTACCCGTGCCAGATTCTCTACCTTCCGCAAAACCCCAACTCCGCGCACAGCGCCACCTACCTTCGCGGGGAGTACGACCGGCTCCGCCGATCCGTCGAAGAAGTGGCCGGGTGTTCCATCTCCGCCGAGGATCTCAATCGTTCCATCGAGGTGTTCAACGAGAACCGCCGCCTCATGCGCGACCTCTACGACATCAAGCGCGAGACTCCGTGGCTTCTGTCGGCGGAAGACGCCTACTGTCTCGTGGCCGTGGCGGGGCTCATCCCCCGCGAGGAGCACAACGACCTTCTCCGCACGGTCCTTCCTCAGATTCGCGAACGCTCGGCCAAGGCGGCCGACCGCATCCGCGTCGTCTTCGAAGGCGCGTTCTGCGAGCAGCCGCCGATCGACCTCATCCGGATGCTCGGGCGCACCTGTTATGTCGTGGACGATGACTTCCTGATCGGTCTGCGATACCTCACGGAAGATGTGCCCGCCACGGACGATCCTCTTCACGAACTTGCGGAATCGTATCTGGAGCGCTCCTCATACAGCCCGGTCCAGCACGACCTTCGCAAGCCGAAGGAGAAGATGCTCGTCGAACGCATCCGTGGCTCTCGCGCGGAAGCGGCCATCATCGCAGCCGCCAAGATGTGCGAGCCGGGCCTCGAAGAGCAGGTCGCCTACTCGCAGGAACTGGACGAGCAGGACATCCCGTACTTCGTGACCGAGTTCGAAGAGAGCATGACCTCGTTTGAGCATCTCGAGCTGCAGGTCGAGACCTTCCTGGAAAACCTGCTCTTCGCATAGAGCGCGACCGAATCGCAGAAGGAGAAGTCCATGGGCAAGCAGCCTGAGACAGAGGGAATCGTCGGGCGCGGAAACAAGGACGGCGCCCGGCTCTTTCGGGAGTGGTTCACCGAACTCGGCGATACCGCGGAGAACGGCGGGCAGTCGGCGTATGTCTTCGTGATGGGCAGCATCAACGAGATCCTGAAGACCTTCGATCTCCCTGTGGTCTTTCCGGAGATCAACTCACTGCAGACGGCGGTGCGCCATGTGGCGCATGACTATCTGGCCGAAGCGGAGGATGTGGGGTATTCCCCCGACATCTGCGGCTATGTGAAGGCGGATGTGGCCACGCAGCTTCGCGGTGGCGAACTCCCCATGGGGCGTGTGCCCAAGCCCACGATTGCGGTGCTGACGAATGCCTGCAACACCTACATCAAGTGGGGCGAGATCTGGGAGCGGATGCACGGGACGCGTCTCTTCACGCTCGATGTTCCCGGCACGCGGCAGGACGGCACGCAGACCTGGCGGGGCAACCCGGACTTCGAGAACGATCGCAAGTATGTGGAGGTGCAGCTCACCGAACTGATCACGCTCTGCGAGGAAGTGACGGGGAAGAAGTTCGATATTGACCGCCTGCGGGAAGTCCTGGGATACGCGAACAGAATGAACACCGGATGGAAGCGTGCGCTGGAACTGAATGCGTCGAAGCCGTCGCTATTCAGTGCGCTCACCGACGGCACCATCTTCCTGGGCGTGGCGAACGGGTTTCGCGGGACGAAGGAAGGCGCGGAGTACTTCGACCAACTCGTCGAGGAACTGGAGTACAAGTCGGCGAACGGAATCGGAACTCTCAGCGAGGAGCTCTACCGGCTCGTGTTTGTCGGTGTTCCCTGCTATCCGATCTTCCGCCGCTTCAATGAGCTCTTTACCGAGTGGGGCGGCAACTTCGTCCACTCCACCTATCTCTGGTTCGCGTCCGGTGGAACCCACAGCGGGTTCCAGTACGATCTGGAGCGCCCCATCGAGAGTCTGGCAGAGGGTGTTCTTGTGAGCGTGCGGGACGCGATGGACTCCATGTTTTACTCGGACCGGATGATCGAAGAGATGGCCAGAGACTTTGATCTGGACGGAGTGGTCTATCATCCCATCAAGAGCTGTCGAACGGTCTCAACGGGGCTTGCGGACAGTCGGAAGAACATGTCGGAGAAGCTCGGGCTCCCGAGCCTCTTCCTGGAGTCGGACATGATGGATCGCCGCGTCGTTTCCGAGGCGCAGATGAAGAACCGCATCGACGCGTTCTTCGAGGGGCTGGCATCGCGTCGCAAACAGGCGGCCATCGGCTAGGAGGGGTTTCATGGCTTACGCAGGGGGCGTGGATGTCGGTTCCACGCAGACGAAGGCGGCGATCATCGACGAGGACCGCAATCTTGTCGGGCGCTCGCTCATCGACACAGGGGCCAATGTGGTCTCCGCGGCAGAGAACGCGTTTCAGCTTGCGCTTGACGACGCGAACATCGGTGAAGACGAAGTGGAGTACATCATTGGCACCGGCTACGGGCGCTACCGAGTCACTTTCGGCAACGATCAGGTTACCGAAATCAGCTGTCACGGTCGCGGCGCGGTCCACCTCTTTCCCAAAACGCGCACCGTGGTCGACATGGGCGGGCAGGACACGAAGGCCATCCGCGTGAACGAGACGGGCGAAATCGTCGACTTCTGCATGAACGACAAGTGCGCCGCCGGGACCGGCCGATTCCTCGGTGCGGCAGCCAGCGCGCTCGACATCCCGCTGGAGAAGCTCGGCGAGACGGCGCTCCGTTCGGTCAAGTCCACAAAGATCAGCACCACCTGTACGGTGTTTGCGGAATCCGAAGTGCTGTCGTGGCTCGGGAAGGGGAAGAAGATCGAGGACATCCTCTGGGGCGTTCACAAGTCGATCGCCATTCGCTCCGCCGGGCTCCTTCGCCGTGTCGGGATCGAAGAGGAGGTGACTTTCACCGGGGGCGTGACTCGAAACATCGGCATGGTCCGGGCGATCGAGGACAAGCTGGAGACGAAGCTGAACATCAGCGAGGACTCGCACTACATCGGCGCGCTGGGGGCGTCGCTCTTTGCACTGGACCACATCCTCGCGAGCCGTGTTCCCGAGGCGAACAAGGAGGCTGCGTCATGACGATCACGGCGGGACTCGATGTCGGGTCCACCTACACAAAGGCGCTCCTTCTCGACGAAAAGGGAGAGATCCTGCACCGTGCGATGAAGCCGACCGGTTTCAAGCTGACGCAGGTTTCGCGTGAGGTGTATGAGACCTGTCTGGCGGAGGCTGGCGTCACGGAAGAGGACATCACCTATGTTGTCGCCACGGGAATCGGACGGCACCAGGTGGACTTTCGGGATCTCCAGGTGACCGACCTCACCTCCAGCGCACGCGGCGCGGCGCGTCTCTTCCCCGGCACGCGCACCGTGCTCGATGTCGGCGGGCAGACGATGAAGGCCAGCCGGCTGGACGAGACCGCGAAGGTCCACGCCTTCCGCCTCAACGACAAGTGCGCCGCCGGAACCGGCGCGTTCCTGGAAAAGACTGCCCGTTACATGGGTTACACCACCGAAGAGATCGGTCCGCTTCTCCAGACATCGAAGGAAGCGGTGGCCATCTCGGGCGTCTGCGCGGTCTTTGCGGAGTCGGAAGTGATCAACCATCTCTCGCTCGGCACGCCGCCCTCCGACATCATGCAGGGTGCCATTGAGTCGCTGACGACGCGCTCCGTGCAACTCATAAAGCGTGTCAAGGCGGAGCCGGAATTCACACTGATCGGCGGCATCATTCGCTTTTCGACGATGGTGGCCGCCGTTCGCGATCAACTGAAGGCCGAAGTCAATGTGCCGGATCCGGAGATGGTGCAGTTCGTCTCCGCGCTGGGTGCGGCGGCACTGGGGCATCGTCGACTGGAGAAGCTCGCGGCTGAGGCGGCCGACTCTCCGGCAGAGGCTCGAAGCGCGTGACGGGTTGCGGCGGCGGGGGAGACCCCGGGGAGTCGAAGCCGCTTGTCTTCACCGGGGCGCTGCCGAATCGGGATCTCGAAGCGCAGGGGTGGGTCCGGCGGAACCTGTCGGACCCGTCACGCGTGGATGAGGTGGTGGAGCTGTATGAGTCGCTCGGGCACGAGGTTCGCATTGAGAAGCTCGGTCCGGAGGACTTCGCCGACGCGTGTGAGAGTTGCGCGCTGTCGGTGTGCAGTTCCTATGTCATGATCTACACGCGCCCGCCGAAGGCTTGACTGGACTGACGATGCGCGGAAGGATGGCCCGCATGACTCTCCTGTGCGCGCTCCTTGCCATTCTTGCGTTCTCGACGGCCGCCGCCGAGCCGGTCTTCCGTGATGCCACGGCTGCGTCCGGTCTGCGATTCACGCACTCCAACGGCGCGACCGGCGACAAACCCTATCAGGAAGTCATGGGTTCCGGCGTCTGCGTTCTGGACTACGACGGCGACGGGCTCCTGGACATCTACTTCGTTTCAAGCGTCGGGCAAAGCCGTCTCTTCCGAAACCTCGGAGACCTTCACTTTCGCGATGTGACGGCTGAGGCAGGCGTCGGAGATGCGGGCTACGGCATGGGAGCCACCGCCGCCGACATCGACAACGACGGGGACGCCGACCTCTTCGTCACAGCCTGGGGGCCGAACCGGCTGTTCGTGAATCGGGGGGACGGCACCTTTGCGGAGGAGGCCGCCGTGCGAGGACTGGACGATCCGCGCTGGGGTGCGGGGGCCACCTTCTTCGACGCCGACCTCGACGGTCTTCCCGATCTCTATCTGGCGAACTATGTCGCCGTCGCCGATCCGGACACGAACGAGTGCTACGGCGTTCACGGAGTGCTTCGCATTTACTGCCTTCCGGGTCTCTATCCGAGACAGACGGATGTGTTCTATCGCAACGCGGGCGAGGGGCGGTTCGTGGATGCCACGGAGTCCGCCGGCTTTTCGGGTGTGGCCGGCCGAGGCCTGGGGTGCCTGGCCGCCGATCTCGATGATGACGGGCTCGTGGATGTGTATGTCGCGAACGACATGGACCCCAACTTCTTCTTCCGCAATCTGGGTGGCGGTGCATTTGAAGAGTCGGGGATGTTCTCGGGAACGGCGTACAGCGAAGAGGGAATGGAACAGGCCGGGATGGGTGTCGCCGCTGCGGACTACGACGCGGACGGGCGGATGGATCTGGTCGTCACAAACTTCCAGAACGAGCCGAACACGCTCTACCGGGATGACGGCGGCGGGTTCTTTCTCGAACGCTCCGCGGTGGCCGGGATCGGTTCCCCGAGCCTCCCGCGCATGGGGTGGGGGATCGGCTTTCTGGACTTCGACCTGGACGGACGGCTGGACCTCTTTGTTTCCAACGGGCATGTAGAGCCCGACATCGCCGAAGTCGATCAGGCTGCCACCTGGAAACAGCCCGACCTCCTCTTTCACGCGCAGCCGGACGGGACTTTCCGTGAGGTCGCCGCCGAGTACGCGCCTGTTCTTGAAACGCCGCGGGCAGGGCGAGGCGTGGCGTTCGCGGATCTCGACAATGACGGAGACACCGACATTCTCCTCAACAGCCAGAACGGCCCCGCCGTCCTCCTGGAGAACACGGGGCCCGGGTCCCTGCGCTGGATCGGCTTCCGCATCACCGGCCGGGAATCCGGGCGCGACGGACTGGGCGCGCGCGTCACGCTCCACGCGGGGGGCGCGGTTCGCATCGCCGATGTGCAGGCGGGGGGGAGCTATCTCTCCGGGAACGACCCCAGGGTTCTCTTCGGACTGGGAGACGCGCAACCGGACTCCGTCGTGGTGAGGTGGCCCGGCGGGCGGCGTCAGGCGAGCGTCCGTCCGGAGGCGGGTCGCTATCACGAGATCATGGAAGGCGGAGAGTGAAACCCGGCAGGCCGCCGGACCCGCTCCCGGGGGCGACGCCGCGCCGTCTGGTGCTGGGGTTTCTGCTTGTCGTCGTGCTGGGTGCGGCGGGACTCGCGGGTGCGGTCTTCCTGCGCGGTGGAGTGGTCGCGCTTCAGGCGCCTTCGCCCGCCGTCCCGGCATATCTCGCGCTGGCGTTCGTCCTGGTCCTTGCCGACTGGACCCTGGGTGCGCTTCGCCTGCATGTTCTCGCCGCCCCGATCGCGCCCCGCGTGAGGCTGGCCGCCTGCCTTCGCGCGAACCTCGCGAACGCGTGTCTGGCCGGGCTCACCCCCGGGCAGGCGGGTGGCGGGGCGGCGCAGCTCTTTGTGCTGCACCGCGCGGGGCTGCCGCTGGCCGGAGGTGTCGCGGTCGCGTCAGTGAACTTTCTCGCCAGCGCGATGGTGCTGGCAATCGCCGGAGGCGCGTTCGCACTGGCGCTTCCCGAAAGTCTCCCCGGGTGGATGGGTGCCGCGCTTCGCGGCGCGCTCGGTGTGTTCGTGGCGGTCGTGGCCGTCGGCACGGTCCTTCTTGCGACGGGCGCGCGTACCGGACGGCCGCCGGGCGCTTCCCCGCCCGCCCGACGCTTTCACCGTGCACTGGCCGCCGCACGCGCTCTCCTGTGTCGCGTTTCTGCCGATGTTCGCACGATGTTCCGCCAGCATCCCGCACGGGTCGCCGCTGTGCTTCCGCTCTCGGCCGCGGTCTTCGCCGCGAAGCTGGCCACCGCCTGGGCCGTGTTCCGTGCATTCCAGCCCGATGGCCACACGGCGGAACTTCTCGCAACACAGGTGCTTCTGGCTCTTGCGCTGCTCTTCGCGCCGACCCCCGGCGGTGCGGGTGCGGCCGAAGTCTCCGCAGCGGCATTCATGGCGTCCTTCCTCCCGGCCGGGGAGACCGTTGCCTTCCTCGCGTGGTGGCGGCTGGCCAGCCTCTATCTTCCGGCTGCCGTCGGCGGCGTCCTTCTCGTTCGCACCGTTCGCTCTCGTCCGCTTGACACCCGCGAAGGCCACGCCTAGGCTGCCGGGGGTCATCTTCCGGGAGAGTCGTGTGCACTGGATGTCATCGGTTGTCGGCGAAGTGGGCTGGGTGGAAGTCATCTGTGGCGGGATGTTCAGCGGCAAGACCGAGGAGCTGATCCGCCGCCTCGTGCGCGCGCGGATCGCCCGGCAAAAGGTGCAGGTATTCAAGCCGCGCATCGACCGTCGTTACGCGGCGGACCAGGTGGTCTCGCACAGCGGCCAGCGGATTCCCTCCACCGAAGTCGAGGATGGGGCGTCCATCCTTCAGCTCGTTCTGCCGGAGACGAAAGCCGTGGGGATCGACGAGGCGCAGTTCTTCGGGATGGACCTCGTGGATGTCGTGAATCGCCTCTCCGCGGAAGGGCGTCGGGTGATTGTGGCGGGGCTGGATCAGGATTATCGTGGCGAACCCTTTGAGCCGGTTCCGCAACTGATGGCCATTGCGGAGAGCGTCACCAAGACGACGGCCGTCTGCGTGGTCTGCGGGCATCCGGCGACCCGTACGCAGCGGAACATCACGGAGTCGGATCGGGTGCTGGTCGGCGCCGGAGATGCCTACGAAGCGCGCTGTCGATCCTGCTGGAGCCCGGATGTATTGCCGCCCGCGCCGCGCGAAGACGCGGAGGATCCGGCCCACGAGGAGGGAGTCACCGCGCCTTGAGCCCGGTGGCTGCAAACCTGGAGCGCATCCGCGCAAGGATCGCCGGGGCGGCCCGGCGAGCGGGAAGGGATCCGGCCGAGGTTCGTCTGTGCGCCGTGACAAAAACGGTCGGGCCGGAGGAAGTGCGGGAAGCGGTCGCCGCGGGTGTCCGGATCCTGGGGGAGAACCGGCTGCAGGTGGCGGCTCCGAAGATCCGCGAAGTCGGGGAGTTGCCGCCGGGTGTCGAGTGGCATTTCATCGGCCCGCTGCAGGGGAACAAGGCGCGCAGGGCGGTAGGGCTCTTTGCGGAGATCCAGTCCGTCGACCGCCTTTCGCTGGCGGAGCGGATCTCCCGAATCGCCGGGGAGTCCGGGCGTGTCGTGCCGGTGCTCTTGGAGGTGAAGACCTCTGGAGAACCGGCGAAGCACGGATTCGCCTTGGAAGAGGTGGAAGGCATGCTGGACCCGGTAGAGGCACTGCCGGGGATCGCAGTTCGGGGGCTCATGACAATGGCCCCTTTCACGCAGGATGAGGAGCCGGTGCGCGCGGCCTTTCGTGCGCTTCGGGAACTTCGGGACAGCCTCGGCGGCGCGGCGCGTCTGCCGGATTTGTCCATGGGGATGACGGGGGACTTTGAGATCGCCGTGGAGGAAGGGTCCACCATGGTGCGGATCGGAACGGGGATCTTCACCCCGGGGGAGGAGTGATGTTCGTGGTGGCGAATGCCGTGGGAGCCTTGGCCGGACTGCTCGACATACTGGCCACGCTCTATGTCTATGTCCTCATCGGGAATGTGATCTGCTCGTGGGTCGGCGCGGATCCGTTCAATCCTGTCGTGCGCGCAATCCAATCGCTCAGCGAACCGGTGCTGATGAGGATCCGCCGCTATGTGCCGCCCCTGGGCGGTCTGGACTTCTCAGTGCTCGTCGCGATCCTTCTGGTTCAGGTGGTGGTGAAGTCGTTCCTTGTCGGTACGCTCCGGGAGGGCGCGCTGAAACTCAGCTGAGGTCGTTTCATCGGGAGGGGGGAGTGCCATGCAGATCGGTCCCGTGGATATTCGGAACCAGTCGTTCCGGAAGAAGACGCGCGGTTTCGACGCCGCGGAGGTTCGCGCGTATCTGGATGTGATTGCGGATCGCATGGAGGCGCTCGTGACCGAAAAGCGGTCGGTAGAGGAGAAGACCGCGCGCCTGGAGCAGGAACTGGCGTCCTATCGCGGGCTGGATGAGCGGCTCCGGGACTCGCTGATTTCGGCAGGGAAGATCTCCGAGGAACGGATTGCCACCGCCGAAAAGGAAGCGAAGCTCGTGCGGGAGAACGCCGGCATTGAGGCGGAGAAGATCGTGGCGCGCGCACACAGTGAGGCGGCGCGTCTCCGCGGGGAACTGGATGACCTGAAGCGCCAGCGGGTTTCGTTCATCGAGCGGTTCCGGGCGCTGCTCCGTTCCCAGAAGCAGATTCTGGAAGTGAGTGTGGACGACTTCGCCGACTCTCCCCGCTCTGCACCGCCCTCGCCTTCCGCATCGTCCACTGCGGAGGAAGCCGGGTTCGAGCAGGAGGTCGCGGCGACCGTCCGCGAATCCTCCGAAGGGTCCGCGCCTCCGGGAGAGGGCGTGTCCTCTGCGGGTTCGTCCACATGAGCGGAGTCTCCACGCCGCCGCTCTCGGAGCGTATGAGAGAGGCGGCCGCTTTTCTCACGGATTCCGGAATGCGCGCTCCACGAGCGGCTCTCGTGCTTGGGTCCGGTCTGAGCGATGCGGTGGAACTGACCGAAGCGGTGTCCGTTCCGTATTCCGAAATCCCGCACTTTCCGGTCGGCTCCGTAGACGGCCACGACGGGCGCGTGGAGTTCGGGAGCCTTGCGGGTGCGCCGGTGCTCGTCTTTCGCGGACGCGTGCATTACTACGAGGGGGTCCCGCTTCAGGAGGCCACTTTCCCGGTACGCGTCGCGCGAGAGCTGGGCGCGAAGTGGATCGCCCTGACCAATGCCTCGGGCGCCATCAATCCGGGCTTCGAAGTCGGGGACATGGTGCTTCTTTCCGATCATCTGAATCTCATGGGTGACAATCCTCTCGTCGGTCCGAATGACGACACCGTCGGCCCGCGCTTCCCGGATCTGTCGAAGGCCTACTCTCGTGCCCTCCTGCATCAGGCGGAGGCGGCCGCGCTTGCGGCCGGAGTCGCTACCCGACGCGGAATCTATGCGGCGGTATCCGGGCCGCATTACGAGACCCCCGCCGAGATCCGAATGCTCCGTCTGGCGGGCGCGGATCTGGTAGGTATGTCCACCGTGCCGGAGACGATCGTCGCGGTTCATGCCGGGATGGATGTTCTGGGGGTTTCCGTGGTGACGGACCTTGCCTTCCCGGAGGATCTCCAACCGCTCGCGCATCAGGAAGTGGTCCGCGCCGCTGCGGCCGCCGCCCCGAGGGTCGGTGCGCTTCTTCGCGGAGTTCTGGAGGGAGAGTCGTCGTGACGCCCTCCGTCCGGGCGGCTTATCCGCTGTCCGATGCACGCCCCGCTCCTGCGGAGGTGGAGACCGGCATTCTCGAACACTGGAAGGCGAACGATACCTTCGCCCGAACGGTGGAGTCTCGTCGTAGCGGGAAGCCGTTCGTCTTCTTCGAAGGCCCGCCCACCGCGAACGGGCGGCCCGGCGTTCACCATGTGCTGGCCCGCACCGTCAAGGACCTGGTCTGTCGATACCAGTCGATGTGCGGGCGGCATGTTTCCCGCCGCGGTGGCTGGGATACGCACGGCCTCCCGGTCGAACTGGAAGTCGAAAAGGCGCTGGGAATCTCCGACAAACGCGAGATCGAGCGCATGGGCATCGGCGAGTTCAACCGACGGTGCCGGGAGTCGGTATTCACCTATCTGGATCAGTGGCGCGACATCACGGAGCGGATTGGCTACTGGGTGGATATGGACGAGGAGTATGTCACGCTGGAAAACGACTACATCGAATCGGTGTGGGCGCTGCTTCGCAAGATCGCGGACAAGGGGCTGATCTATCAGGGATACAAGGTCGTGCCCTACTCAACGCGATCCGGGACTACGCTCTCCGACCACGAGGTGGCACTGGGGTATCGAGAGGTCGAAGATCCTTCGATCACGGTTCGCTTCCGGCTTGCGGAGGAACCGGGCGTTTCGTTCCTCGTCTGGACGACGACTCCGTGGACGCTTCCCGGAAACAGCGGCCTGGCGGTGCATCCGGAGGTGGACTATGTCCGCGCGCGCCATGACGGCGAGGTGGTGATTCTCGCGAAGGACCTCGCGGAGAGCGTACTGGGCCCGGACGCGGAGGTTCTCTCCACCGTTCCCGGACGGGATCTCGTCGGCTTGCGCTACGAACCCCTCTTCGACTTCTTCGCGGATCGGGCGGCCCAACACAAGAACGCCTTCCGGGTCGTGCCCGGCGACTTCGTCACGACCACCGACGGGACAGGCATCGTGCATCAGGCTCCGGCATTCGGCGCAGAGGATCTGGAGTCGGCGGGGCGGCATGATCTTCCGGTGATCCACTCGGTCGATGGCGAAGGGAAGCTCACGGCGGAAGCGGGCGACTTCGCGGGGCTCTGGTTCAAGGATGCGGATCGGCCCGTGCTTCGGGATCTCCGCGGGCGCGGTCTTCTCTTTCACGAGACGACCTGTCGCCATACCTACCCGTTCAACTGGCGCGGCGATGACCCTCTCATGTATGTCGCGAAGCGTGCGTGGTACATCCGCACCACCGACATTGCCGGCCGCATGGTGGATCTCAACCGGGAGATCCGCTGGGTTCCTTCGCACATCCGGGACGGGCGATTTGGCAACTGGCTGGAGAACAATGTCGACTGGGCGCTTTCGCGCGAGCGGTTCTGGGGCACGCCGCTGCCGATCTGGGTCAGCGACAAGACCGGTCGGATGGAGGTCGTGGGTTCGGTCGCGGAGTTGTCGGAGAAGTCGGGGCGGGACTTGTCGGAACTGGATCTTCATCGGCCGCATGTGGACGAGATCACCTGGCCGGATGGCGAAGGCGGGACGATGCATCGCGTTCCCGAGGTGCTCGATGTCTGGTTCGACTCCGGCGCGATGCCCTTCGCGCAGTGGCACTATCCCTTCGAAAACGAGGAGGTCGCGAAGGAACAGTTCCCGGCGGACTTCATTTGCGAAGGCGTGGATCAGACGCGCGGGTGGTTCTACAGTCTTCATGCGATTGCCGCGCTCGTGGAGGATCGGCCCGCGTACCGGGCGTGTCTCGTGACGGGACTCCTCATGGGCGAAGACGGGACGAAGATGTCCAAGAGTCGCGGGAACACGGTGGACCCGTGGGAAGCCGTCGATATCGGCGGAGCGGATGCGCTCCGGTGGTTCCTCGTGGTCACAAACACGCCGTGGCAGTCGCTGCGGTTCTCGAAGGGCGGCGTGGCGGAAGTGTCGCGGAAGATCCTCGACACCGTGCGAAACCTGTACGCGTTCTTCGCGCGCTACGCCAACCTGGACGGGTTCGTTCCGGATGCGGAGAGCGCACCGCCCGTGTCGTCGCGGCCGGTGCTGGACCGATGGGTTCTCTCCAGGCTGAACGCGGTGACGGGGACCGTGCGCACGGAACTGGACCGGTACGAGGTGTCGCGTGCGGGGCGGGCGATGGAGTCGTTCGTGATGGAGGATCTCTCCAACTGGTTTGTGCGTCGCTCGCGTGCCCGCTTCTGGGCTCCCGGTTTCGATGAAGACAAGCGCGCGGCTTACGAGACGCTTCACGAATGTCTCTCGACGGTCGCGCGGCTCATGGCGCCGTTCGCGCCGTTTCTTGCGGAGCGTCTCCACCTGGATCTTCGAGAGGGTTCCGGGGTCGGTCCCGAGAGCGTGCACCTGGCGGACTATCCCCATGCGGATGACGCGCTTGTGGATGCGGAACTGGAGCGCGTCATGGAAGATGTGCGATGCGTGGTCCGTCTCGGTCGCGCCGGACGCAACCGTGCTGCCGTCAAGACTCGCCAACCGCTCTCGCGAGTGCGAATCGTCCCGCCGGAAGGCGGTGCGGTTTTTGGCGAACACACTTCCGTGGTGCTGGAAGAACTGAATGTCCGCGAGGCGGAGTTCGGCACGCCGGGAGAGGCCGTTCCCGGGCTTTCGGCAAAGGCTCGCTTCGATGTGCTGGGCCCGCGCTTTGGGAAGTCCATGAAGGCGGTGGCGACGGCGGTGGCGGCGCTTTCCGGCGAGGAGGTTTCGCGGATTGAGCGCCGAGGTTCCATTTCGGTGCGGGTTGCGGACGAAACGCATGTCATCTCCAGGGAAGAGGTGATCATCTCCCACGAAGACCCCGACGGATGGGTGCTGGAGCGGGAAGGCGGATGGAGTGTCGCGCTGGACCTCAACATCGACGACGACCTCCGAAACGAGGGCTTCGCGCGGGAAATCGTAAACAAGATTCAGTTCATGCGAAAGAGTGCGGGTTTTTCGATCACGGATCGCATCGAAGTCGGCTTTGAAGGGACGGACGCTCTTCGCGACGCGGTAAAGCACCACGACGACATGATCCGCCGGGAGACACAGGCCGACCGCATTGTCGTTCCTGCGGGGGATGGCGAGACCCGCGAAGAGTGGACCATCAACGGGGAACCCGCCGTCCTCGCACTGAGACGAGTCTGATGGAGGGCTCCCCCATGTCCGAACGATCACGCGCCGGGTTGCCGGGGTTTGCCTTCGTGGTGTTTCTGATTCTCGCGCTGGATCAGGCGACCAAGCTCTTCGTGGCGTGGAGTATGTATCCCGGGCAGTCGATCCCGGTGCTCGGGGATTTCTTCCGATGGACCTTCGTCTTCAACAAAGGCGCGGCGTTCGGAATCCAGCTCGGCGGGCGCTGGACCTTCGTCGTCGTGACTTCGATGGTGACCGTCTTTCTTGTGGTTCACTTCCTCCGGTCCGCACGGCCCGTGTTTCGCGGGTGGCCGATGGCGCTCATTCTCGGAGGGGCACTGGGCAACCTGGTGGACCGCGTGCGTCTCGGTGAGGTGGTGGACTTCATCCATCTGAGCGCCGGGGGATACTCGTGGCCGGTGTTCAATGTGGCGGACATGGGAATCTCGATCGGCGTGGGGCTGATTGCGCTGGCCGTTCTCCGCGCGAAGGAACCGGAACCGCCGGAACTTCCCGGCGAGGGAGGGGAGATTGGACAGGTCGTCGTGGAGAGTCCTGGAGATCGGTCCGGAGAGCGCGGGCACGA
>JASLLL010000039.1 GCA_030747075.1 Gemmatimonadota bacterium | reverse complement strand
CACCCATCCCCGGCGTCGGCCGCCTTCCCCGCCTCACGGACCTCCCCGGGCCGCGGCGCCCCCTCCGCCGGCCCTCGCCCGGCCCCGGAGCCTCCCCGCGCCGCGCCCGCGCGTATCGCCCGGCGGATCTCGTCGTCCTGTGCTATCTCGCGCTCACGGGCGCGCTCCTCATCGCCTCTCCGCTCTCCTTCGAGGGGAAGGCCCGCTACGCGCTCCTTCACTTCGGCCTTCTGCTCGCTGTCGCGCTCCTCCGCTACCTCCCGCGGCCCGCGAACCGCGTCCTTCGCTTCCTCCGCGAGAGCTACCCGCTGTTCGGGCTGCCGTTTCTCTACGACTCGCTCCAGCTCCTCAACCGCCTGGTGACCGTGCGCTACTTCGACGATGTCATCTCCGGAGCGGAGCAGGTCGTCTTCGGTGCGCAGCCCAGCCAGATCCTCCACACGCTCCTTCCCAGCCCCGCGCTCTCCGACTTCCTGCACCTCTCGTACCTGTCGTACCTCGCGCTCTTCCCGCTGGTCGCGGTCCCCATCTACATCCGCCGCCGCACGCAGGCCCTCGGCGCCTATGTCACCACCGTCATGCTCACAATCCTCTTCTGCTACGGCATCTTCATCGTGATCCCCGTGCAGGGGCCGTTCCACTTCTTCGGGCCGCTCGCCCCCGACCGCCTCCCCGGGACCGTCGCGCCGCTTGTCCACGCACTTCTCCACAACGCGTCGTCCGTCGGGACCGCGTTCCCGTCGTCGCATGTGGCCGTGTCGGTCTGCATCTGGCTGGTCGCGCGGCGATATGTCCCGCGCCTCTCGCGCGGGGTGCTCGTCATTGCCGCCGGGATTCTGGTCGGTACGGTCTACGGCGGCTTCCACTACGCGATCGACGCCGCCGCAGGACTCGTCGTGGGCACCGCGTTCGGGCTCGCCGGGCCGCGCATCCACGCGCTCCTCCAGATTTGACACCGCCCACGCCCCGTCCCGACGCGCCCGCGCGCCCTCCGCATCCGCCGGACCGGCTCGTAACCGATCCCGCCGAGCTCCTCGTCTACGAATGCGACGCGCACCCCACCCACCGTGCCCGCCCGGGAGCCGTCGCGCTCTGCGACACCGCCGCCGAAGTCGCCGCCGCCGTCCGCTGGTGCGCCGACTCCGCCACGCCCTTCGTTCCGCGCGGCGCGGGCACCGGCCTCTCCGGCGGCGCCACGCCTTGCGCCGGGGCCCTCGTCGTCGACACGAACCGCATGCACGCTCTCCGCGCTCTCGATCCCGCGAACCGCTTCGCCGTCGTCGAGCCGGGCGTCCTCAACGCGCACATCTCCGAAGCCGCCGCTCCCTGCGGTCTCCGATACGCACCGGATCCGTCGTCGCAAGCCGCCTGCACCATCGGCGGCAATGTCGCCGAGAACGCCGGCGGCCCGCACTGCTTCAAGCTCGGCCTCACCGTCGACCACCTTGCCGGTGTCGAACTCGTCCTTCCCGATGGCCGCACCGTCCGCCTCGGCGGACCGCACGCCGAACCCCCCGGCTACGACCTCACCGGCCTCGTCACCGGCTCCGAAGGCACCTTCGGCGTCCTCACGGAAGCCACGGTCCGTCTCATCCCCGCGCCGCGTTCGGTCCGCACCTTCCTCGTCGTCTACCACCGCATGGGCGACGCGTGCCGCACCGTCTCCGCAATCGTCCGCGCGGGCATCGTGCCGGTCGCGATGGAGATTCTCGACCGCAACACAATCCGCGCCATCGAAGCGTCCGTGAACGCCGCCGGGTACCCCGAAGATGCGGCGGCGGTACTCCTGGTCGAACTGGACGGTCCCGAAGCGGGCATGGACGAAGACGAAGCCGCCATTCGCGCCATCGCGGACGAGCACTCTCCGCTCTCCTTCCGCACCGCGCACGATGACGCGGAACGCCTTCGCCTGTGGAAAGGCCGCAAGACCGCGTTCGGAACGATGGGTCGTGTCAACACGGACCTGTATGTCCTCGACGGCGTCGTGCCCCGCACGCGACTCGAGCCGATGCTGGAGGAGACATATCGCATCGCTGCACGACACGGGGTCGTGCTGTCGAATGTCTTTCATGCGGGCGACGGCAACCTTCACCCGAACATCTCCTACGACGGCCGCGACCCCGACGAATCCGCACGCGTCCAGGCCGCGGGCCGCGAGATCATGGAGGCGTGCGTCAAAGCGGGCGGGACGATCTCCGGCGAACACGGCATCGGGAACGAGAAGACCGGGTTCATGCGGCTCGTCTTCTCCGAGGACGACCTCGACCTTTTCCGCAAGGTGAAGCGCGCGTTCGACCCCGCCGGTCTCTGCAATCCCGGCAAGGTCGTGCCGGACGCAAGGGGTGCGGCGTCGGGGGGCGATGAGGGTGGCGCCGTCGCCGCGACCTCCCCCGCCGACCCCGCCGTTTCCGCGCTCTGCGACGCCGTCCGCGCCGCGGAATCCGACGGGCATCTCCTGCTGCCGACGGGACTCGGCGCGCACGCGTGGATCGGGAACCCGCCGCCGGAGGGCGTCGAGGCGCGCACGCTCCCGACGCGAGGCTTCGGCCGCATTCTCGACTACGAGCCGGACGACTACACGATCGGCGTCGGCGCGGGCGTCCCGCTGCCGGAACTTCGTCGCGTGCTCGCCGAGTACGGCCAGGAGATCCCCTGCGGGCTGACCCCCTCCGCGCACGGAACCGCCGGGGGACTCGTCGCGCGCGCGCCGTCCGACCCGCGCCGGGGACGATACGGACCGCTCGCCGCGTTCCTGCTCGGGACGGAAGGCGTGCGAGGCGGCGGCATCCCGTTCCGATCCGGCGGCATGGTCGTGAAAAATGTCGCGGGCTACGCGCTCCACCGTTTCCTGACCGGCGCCCACGGAACGGGCGCGATCCTCACGCGCGTCAACTTCCGCCTGCGCCCGACGCCCGCGCGCCGCCTCGCGCGCATCGCCTCCTTCTCGACCGCCGACGCCGCGTGGGAGTTCGCCACGGCCCTCGACGCCGCGCTTCTCGAACCCGCGTTCCTGCAGGTACTCCTCGGCGACGGCCCCGCGCGCCTCGGCCGCGACGGCTTCGAGGTCTCCCCCGCCTCCCCCGCGGTCGCGTGGCTCTTCGAAGGCAGCGCCGCCACGGTCGCATGGCAGGACACCGCCGCAACGAAACTCCTCCGGGAGCGCAAGGCCCCCACGCCCGACGCCATCGAAGAAGCCGAAGCCGTGCGCCTGCTCGACCATCTGGCGCTTCTCGCCGATGTTTCGCCCGACACGCCGACCGACGGCCTCGCCACGGTGCGCACGGGCGTCCTCCCGACGGAACTTCCCGCGTTCACGCGGCTCGCGCACGCCGTCTTCGCGCCGTTCCATCCCGCGCCCGTGACGCTCGCGGCCGACGCGCTCACCGGACTGATCACCATTCGCTGGCGCACCGAACCCGACGCCGTCGACGACCCCCTGCCGCGCCTCACCAGGCTCATTCGCGCGCACTCGGCCACCGGTGTCCTCCACCACCTTCCGGCGGAGCGTCGCCCGCTCTGGAACCACCTCCTCACCGCCGACCCGAACCGCGCCCTCGCCCGGCGCGTGCTCGCGGTCCTGGACCCCGCGGGCGTCTTCCACCCCGGACGCATCCACGGCACGGAAGGCGCCGCGACGGAGGCCGCCTCGTGACGACCGCGCCTCCACTTCCCTCCCGCGTGGACGATCACGCCGCCCGGGAGCGCTTCGGCGCGTATCTCCGCACGCTCGACTGCGTGCACTGCGGCCTCTGCGTCCCGCACTGCCCGACGCACGCCGTCACCGGCCGCGAAGCCGACTCCCCGCGCGGTCGCATCCACCTTCTGCGCGCCTGGGCGGAGAGCCGTACGGAACTCGGCGAAGTGGCGCGCGCGCACCTCGATCTTTGCATCGTCTGCCGCGCTTGCGAGTCCGCGTGCCCGTCCGGTGTCCGTATGGGCGAGATGGCCGAGTCCTTCCGCGCCCACCAGGTCCGCGCGGGATGCGGCGGCCCGATGGACTCCCGCCTCGCGCGCTTCCTCCTGCGGCGCGTCCTCCCGCGCCCGCGCCGCGTGGCGTTCCTCGCGGCACTCCTGCGCGCGCACCAGCGCACGGGGATGCGGCGCGTCGCCGACCTTCTTCTGCCGCTCGTGTCGAAACGACTCGCCCGCATCCACCGCCTTCAGCCGACCGTCCCCACACGCCCGAACCGTCCCCGCCCCGAAGCAGACACGCACTCCGCCGCCGACCCTGCCGCCCGTGTCGGTGTGGTGGGACTCCTGCGAGGATGCGTCGCGGAAGACCTCTTCCCTCGCGCTCACGACGCCACCATTCGTGTGCTGACCCGTGCCGGATGGGATGTGGTCGTCCCGCGCGCGCAGTCATGCTGCGGTGCGATCCACCGGCACGCGGGCCACGCCGACGACGCCACGCGCCTTCGCAAGGAGACACTCGCGGCGTTCACGGATGCGGGAGTCGAGGCGATCGTCACGAACGCTGCGGGTTGCGCGGCCGCGCTCGCCCATCCCGACCCGCCGATTCCCGTGCTCGATGTGTTCGAGCTTCTCGCGCGCGCGCCGCAACCGTTGCCGCTGGGGGAGCTGCCGGTCTCTGTCGTCCACGACGCGCCCTGCCACCTGATCCACGCGCGCGGCGTGGACCCGGGTGTCGTGGAGGACGCGCTTCGCGCGATCCCGGCACTGACGCTCCTGCCGCTACCGCACGCCGACCGATGCTGCGGGGCCGGCGGCGCCTACCACCTGCTGCACGCGGAGATGTCCGACCGGGTCGCCGCCGCGAAAGCCGACGCCATCGTCTCGACCGGTGCCTCCATCGTCGTCACGGGAAACCCCGGCTGCGCCATCCAGATCGCGGCCGCACTCCGCCGCGCCGGAGCAACCGGCCACCGACCGGTCGAAGTGTTGCACCCGGTGGAACTGGTGGATCGGGCACTGGCGCGGGAAGGGTAGCATCACCCGGGTGCTCCCCCCTGTTGACCCGCGACCCGGCCGGGCACAATCCGCGTCAACCCCTACGGCGCCGTCCTCACCGGCCGGAACCCGACACGGTTCACCATGAAGTCCGGGTCTCCATAACTCCGGCTGGCGGACCGGCAATCCCGCTGATCGAAGCACCAGCTGCCGCCGCGGATCACCCTCCCCAGGCCGGACAGCGTGCCCTTCGGGTCCGCCTCCGGGCCGCCGTACTCCCCGTACCAGTCCCAGCACCACTCCCAGACATTGCCGTGCATGTCGTACAGCCCCCATGCGTTGGGCGCCTTCCGCGCGGCGAGGTGCGCCCTGCCCCCCGCATTCCCGCAATACCAGGCTACGGCGTCCAGATTGGGGTCGCCCCCGCACTCCAGTTCCCGAGCCTCCCCGATGGAGAGGGCCGTCTCCGTTCCCGCCCGACACGCATACTCCCACTCGGCTTCCGTCGGGAGACGGTACCCGTCGGCATCGAAGTCGCAGACGGTTCCCGATCCGCGCCCCGAGTAGCACCGCGTCCGCCCTTCCGAATCGGAAAGCGCATTGCAGAACCTCACGGCGTCCGCCCAGTCGACCTGTTCGACCGGGCACTCTCCCCCGCCCCGTGAGAAGTACGACGGCGTGGTTCCCAGCACCGCCAGAAACTCCTCCTGTGTCACCTCGTGCGTGGCCATGTAGAAGTCCCGCGTCAGTGTCACCTCGTGCTGCGCTTCGTCCGAATCGCGGCCGGGTTCCGCGCCGGGACTCCCCATCATGAAGCTCCCGGCGGAAATCAGGACGAACTCCATGGCCACAAGGTCATAGGTCGCGCCGAAGGTCACCGTCGAGTCCGCGTCCAGGGTTCGGCTCTCCGGCAGCGACATCGAGTAGCCGCTCATCGCGTCCCACGCCACCGTGTACTCTCCGGACAGAAGATCCGGCACCGTCCGCTCTCCCACGCTCCGCATGCGGAAGCCTTCGGGGCCGGTCAGCGTCCAGGAAGCGTTGACTTCATCCGGCGAAGGGTCGACGACGATCGTGCCGACACCGACTTCCACATACACGCCCGTGACGGTCATGCCGGCATTCGAGAACAGCAGAACTGTCTCTCCGGGGGGTGTGGTGTGGCCGCTGATCGCCACCCAGGTCACCGTATAGTTGCCCGGCGAGAGGTCTGTCAGCGTCTGATCACCGGATCCCGACACGAAGTACCCCGATGGACCCAGGAGTGTCCACGAAGCGATCAGTCCGTCGGGCGAGGGGTGGATGGTGATCGTCCCGGGTCCATCCTCCGGCCCCGAGAGATCTTCCGAACACGCGGCGAGAGCGACAAGCCCTCCCACGAGCAACATGCACAGAACACGGCTCCCCACCGATTCCATAAAGCACTCTCCTCGGGGGGACCTGTATGTTGTTGCAGCGACCACACTGTATCAGACTCCGGGGCCGCAGGGAAACGGGAATCTCCCCTACCGCGGGCGCGCGCTCCACTTCCGCCAGAGACGCGTATGGCGGCTCGACAGGTCCACTTCGGCGCCGTCGATCCATGCCTGACGCACCTGCATGGAGGTGTCGAGAAGGTCGCCTTCCACCAGAAGGACCGTGGCGCTCTTCCCCGCCTCCAGCGAGCCGTATCGGTCCGCGATCCCCAGGATCTCCGCCGCGCCCAGTGTCAGCGCGCGAGCGGCCGCGTCCCGGGCCAACCCGTGCCCCACCGCGCGCGCGGCCTCCATCGCAAGATCCCGGGCGTGCGCGGACCCCCAGGTCCCGAACCCGATCGCCACGCCCGCCTCCGCGAGCAGCGCGGGTTCCCGGAAGGGAAGATCGTACGGTTCGTATCCGTGGGCGGGCTGCCGCGTCGTCTGCACGATGACCGGGACATCGCGCGCCGCCAGCTCTCCCGCGCACTGCCACGCGTCACCGCCCCCCCCGCCGGACCCCTCGACCAGCACCATCCCGACCCCTTCCGCCGCCGTCCAGTCCAGTGCCGCGCGGATCTGGTCGAGCGTCGTCGCGGCAATCCACACGCGCGATTCGCCGGTGACAACCGGCGCGAGAGCCTCCCACCGGATGTCCGCCGCACGCGGTTCTTCTCCGCGGTCGCGCGCCTCTCCATACGCGCGCGCCTCCGACAGCATGTCCGAAAGCCGCGCCACCTTCTTCTCCCAGTCGGGACGCTCCGGCGTGTCGTCCTTCCCGTCGCGCTTCGGCTTCCATCGCATCCCCGGCCAGTTCACGACCAGCCCGAGCGGCGCACGCCGCACCATGTCCTCCCATGTCCAGCCGTCGAGCGCGATCACGGCCGACCACCCGCTCACCAGCCCTCCCGACGGGGCCGTCGCGGCGAGCATCGTGCCGTTCGCACGGGTCACGGGAAAGTGGCTCGATGACGCGTTGACCGCCACCTCCGCGCGCGCGTTCGGGTTCATCCCGCCGGATTCGTTTCCGTCGCGCGTTCCGCGCACGCTTCCGATCTCGGTCAGCCCCAGACGGCTGTGGCAGTCGATAAGCCCCGGCCAGACATGCAACCCGAGCGCGTCAACGATGCGCGCGCCGTCCGGAATCCGCGTGTCCGCCGCCGCACCCACCGCCGTGATCCGCCCGCCTTCCATCACGACCACGCCGACCTCGATCACCGGGTGTGCCACCGGATGCACCGTCCCGCCCACGATCGCTACCGCGCGCACTGTCTCCACCGGCGGCGTGACCGCCTCCGGCACGCGTGCGTCCGCTCCGGCGACCGCCGCCCCGATCAGCCCGCACGCCACGCCCCACCGCACGATCGCTGTTCTCATGGCGTCACTCCTCCTCGCAAACGGCTCGAGTCTCCACGCACTCGCCACGCCCCATCTCCCACAAGGACACCTCCTCAAGCGACTCCCCGAACCTCGCGCCGAAGGTCGCCTGGTGTCCGTCACCCATCGCCCGCTCCAGGCGGTTTCCCACGCGCTGCGCCTTTGCCAGAAGCGCCTCGCGAAGCGACGCCGCTTCCGTCCGCGCCACAAGATCCTCGTCCCTCGCGAACCGGCGCACGCCTTCGATCCATGTCTCCAGGCAGATCGTCGCGTCGCGAAGCGGATGCCCGTTCCAGATCACAAAGTCGCCGTGCTTCCCCGGGACCAGCGACCCCACCCATTCGTCCACACGGAGTTGCTCGGCGGGGTTTCTCGTCACGAAAAGGAGTGCCTCCTCCTCCGGAACGCCGCCGTACTTCACGGCCTTCGCGGCCTCCGTGTTCATCCGCCTGGACAATTCCGAACTGTCGGAGTTGAACGACACATTCACCCCGCGCTCCCACATGACCGCGCCGTTGTAGGGAATGGCGTCCACCACCTCGTACTTGTACGACCACCAGTCGGTGAAGGTCGACGCGCCCGCGCCATGAGCCGCGATCTCATCCGCACACTTGTACCCTTCCAGCACATGCTGAAAAGTCCCGATCGTAAAGCCGAAGTCCTCCGCCACGCGCATCAGCATGATGATTTCGTCCGCCCGGTACGAGTGGCAGTGTACGAGTCGCTCCCCGTCGAGAATCTCGCCGAGCACTTCCAGTTGAAGGTCGAGACGAGGCCGCGTCCCTGCGCCGGGGGTCCACTCCGAGCGCTCCCGCCGGTAATCCTCCGCCGCGAGAAAGCGCTCGCGGAGGAATTGCTCCACGCCCATGCGGGTCTGGGGATACCGCGTCGTGAAGTCGTCGCCCCAGTTCGACTGCTTCACATTCTCCCCGAGCGCGAACTTGATTCCGGGAATCGCCTCCGCGAAGAGCAAGTCTTCCGCGGGCGCACCCCAGCGAAGCTTCACCACGGCGTTGCGCCCGCCGATCACATTCGCGCTTCCGTGCAGGAGGCTCGACACGGTGAGCCCCCCGGCCAGTTCGCGATACATCGCCCTCGAGCGCGGGTTCACGACATCGCCGATCCCGACCTCCGCCGTGCAGCTGTTCGAGCTTTCGTTCACCCCGCCGGAAATGTCCGAGTGCGAATGGCAGTCGATGAGTCCCGGCGTCACATGCCGCCCCGACCCGTCAAGAACGAGCGCGCCGGGCGGCGCGGCGATCCCCTTTCCCACTTGCCGGATGCGCCCGTCCACGACCAGAAGGTCCGCATGCTCCAGAACCCCCGCCTCGGCGCAGGTCCAGACAGTGGCTCCGCGCACCAGCACCGCTTCCGGCGCCGCCGGGACATCCGCAACCGGCGGCCAGCACGGCGCCTCCTCCGAGAGGAGCGCAACCGGTTCCTCCTCCGGTGTCCAGCGCGCACGCACTCCGAGCAGCGGAAGCGGTTCGCCTTCCGCCGGGACCGCCTCCCCCACGAGTCGCCCGCGATCGAGCCGTGCGGAAACCGCAAGCCTCTCGCGGCCTTCGCGTGCGGGCACGCCGAACGACAGCACCCCGCGCATCAGGCGCACTTCGGTCAGCGGCGTCCCACCGCCCGCGCCGGGTGCGCCGTCGTCGTCCTCGTCCTCTTCTTCGGGCTCGTCCTCTCCGGGCGCGCGCTTCGGCAGAAGCTTCCCCTCCAGACCCTCGTCCCCTTTTCGGAAGCGCACGCGGAACGAATCCGCCGCCGCGCCCTCTCCGGCGACCAGATCCCACTTGGCCGCAAGGTCTCCTTCCCGCGCACGGACCGGGTCCGGGCCGAAGCGCACGCCCTCTACCCATGTCTCGACGATCTTCGTTCCCTTCGCGAAGAGCGGGCCGTCCGTCACGATGAAGTTCGCGTCCTTGCCCGGCGCCAGCGTCCCGACCCGGTCCGCAAGCCCCACCACGCGCGCGGCTTCCGTCGTGAGCGATGCCAGCGCGGCCCGCTCGGAAAGCCCGTGGCGGATGGCCTCGCGGAGGCGCGCGCGAACATCGGCACGCGCGGGAAGCCCCTGCGTCGTGGCGGCGAAGGGAATCCCCGCACGCTCCACGATCCCCGGGTTCGACGGCGCGCGTTCCCAGTGAATGAGCGCGTCGAGTTCGACGGCCGGTTCCTCGTCGTCGCCCTCCCACGCGGGCGGGGGCGGAAAGTTCAGCGACAAGACGAGCGAAGCACCCGCGTCCGCAAGCCACTCCGCGACGCGGTCGGGCCTGCGGTATTCGTCTGATGCGCCGGAGATGACGATCGGGCGCGCGCCGAACTCGCGCGCGAAGTCCAGTACGCGCGGGAGCATCCGCAGATCCTCCGACTCCGACAGAAGCGGCCGCGCCCCCTCCGCCACCGGGAGAAGCGCGTCCAGCGCAGCGGATGCCGCGGGGCGGTCCGCCTCATCTCCGTGCTCCCGCCATGCTGCCCACGCATCGCGATGCCAGCGCGCGTCGTGCAGGCACTGTCGCGAGAGCGCGATCGCGCCCATCAGCGAGTTCGGATAGGTCCGGTCGCCCCAGCGCCCGTGTTCGAATGCATGAACCTGCGCCGCTTCCGGAACAAGCACGCGACTCGCCGCGTCCCCGTCACCGAGCGAGACCACGGCCGCCGCGCCCCGGAAGATGCCGTCCCCGGGAGCGACCAGCGCAGTCGTGAACCCGGCCCGACGCATTTCGCCCCGCAGATCGTCCGGCAGCGGAAGAAGGTCCGCCGCACGGCGCGCCGCGTGCACGCGCGGGTTGCGGGCGTTCGGTCCGGCGGGGGCGGTGTCCTTTCCGCCGTCGGCCTTCCCGGCGTCAGGTTGCGTCGCGGGAAGCCGCAGGTAGCTCTCCACCAGCCCGGGGTAGACCATGAATCCACCGAGGTCGTGAACGACCGCTCCGGGGGGGATCTCCACCATCGTGCCCAGCGCGACGATCCGGCCGTCCCGGACCAGAATCGTCCCGGAAACGGGCTCCGCGCCCGGACCGGCGACGATGCGGACGCTGGTCAACGCACGGAGGGGCGAGGGCTCCCCGCCAATGTCGGCACGGGCGGTCCACGCCGCCAGCAGGACGCTTGCGGCAGCCGCACAGGTGGCTGCCGTGATGATTCGGCGCACGGGGATCCGGCCTGCGGTCACGAGCGAACCTCCGGGTCGCGGGAAGGATGGGCACCGGGGAACGGCGCGGAGCATAGCGCACCCTCCCCGCCCGCGCGAGGGTCCGCTTGCCGACACGCCCCGCCCGGCCTACCCTCTGCCGGAGCGGCGCGGGGTCCTCCCGCCGCGCACGGAGGTCCGCATGAACCCGCAGATGATCCTCTGCCACGAGCTTCTGCCGACCGTCTCGCGGACCTTTGCGCTCAACATCCGTGTCCTCCCCCACCCGCTTCGCACGGAAGTCACGGTGGCCTACCTGCTCTTTCGGATCGTGGACACCATGGAAGACGCGCCCGGTCTCTACCCGGAAGAACGAGGCTCGCTTTTCGACGCCTTCCTCGAGCGCCTCGACGGCGCGACGGAACTGACGCTCCGGCCGTCCGTGCGTCTCCAGTTCCTGGAATCGGTGACGCCCCGGGAACGCCGCCTGATGGAATCCGCCGACCAGGTCTTCGCCGCCTTCGAGTCGCTGCCGGACCGGCGCCGAGAGGCCATCGCCGCCCATGTCGCGGAAACGGCAGGCGGAATGTCCCGGCTCTCCCGCGAGAAGACCCGCAATGGACTCTTCGCGCTGGAGACGCCGGGCGACCTCGACGAGTACTGCTACCATGTCGCGGGGACAATCGGGATCATGCTCACGCGTCTATTCACGCCGGACGGTCCCGCTTCCAATGCACCCCGGCTCCGCCGCATGACGGCACTCGGCGCGAACTTCGGGCGCGGTCTTCAGCTCGTGAACATCCTGAAGGGGATCGCGTCGGACCGGCGCGACGGCCGGTGCTTCCTTCCGGCGGAAATGCTGGCCCGGCACGGCGTGACGCCCGCGCGGATGCTCGAAGCCCCCTCGCGCGCCGGAGTTCTGGCGGTGGCGGAGGAACTGGCGCATCAGGCCGCGCGGGATCTGGACGATGCACTTCGCTACACGACGCTCCTCCCGCGCACGCAGCCGAGACTACGCGTCTTCTGCCTGTGGCCGCTCTTCGCGGCGATGCGCACGCTGGAGATTCTCCGCGACGGCACGCTCACCGCACGACCCGGCCGCCAGCCACGCATCCGCCGCCGCACGCTCTTTCGCGAGATGTCCGTCTCCACGGCCATCGCGATGTCGAACGCCGCCCTTCGCGCGCGCTTCGGTCGCCTCTCGGGACGCCTCTTCCCGGGGCCTCCCCGACCGGAGATCTGGTCGGGAACTTCCGCCGTCGAACGGCTCATGAAGTCCGTCACCACTTCCGATCCAACCGGATAACCGGAGAAGGAGTCCCGCGTGCGCGTCGCCATGTTCTGCAACTACCCCGTGAACCCCGAGGTCATCCCCGGAGGCGTCACGGCGGTCGCGCATTATCTAACGAAGGGGCTCGGACGAATCCCGGAAGTGGATCTGCACATCATCTGCTCGCAGGGCGATGTGCCCGCGGACAAGGTGGAGTCCCGCGACGGCGCGACGATCCACTTCCTGCGCGACCCGGAACGCTTCACGCAACTCACCGGCTGGCGCGCGGCACGGCGGCGGATCGCGGGAGTGGTCACGGAGATCCAGCCGGACCTCGCCCATGCGCAGGGCCTCGGGCTCCCCACGGCGGCGGGGCTCGACACGCGGCTCCCGTTTGTGCTGTCGCTCCACGGCATCCTCTGGAAGGAAGCCACCATGCACCATCCGTCGCCGTGGAAGCGAATGCGCGGAATGCTCCGCGCACGAGCCGCGCTCTCGCAGATCCGGCGCACGCGGAATGTGTTCATCACCTCGGGATACGCGGGGCGCGCGCTGCCCCCCGGGGGTCACTACCGCCGGTTTGTGGTCAACAACCCCGCGGGGGACGCGTTCTTCTCCATCGAGAATCGCCCCGGGCCGCCGCGGATTCTCGTCGTCGGCGGGCTTCGCCACCGCAAGGATCCGATGACCTCGGTGCGCATCGCGGAACGCGTCTTGGGCGATGTTCCGGACGCCACGCTCCGGCTCCTCGGACCGCCGTCGAACACTCCGCTCGATGAGGAAGTCCGCCGGTTCGTCGAGGATCGCGGGCTCTCGGATCGCGTGCAACTCCTGGGGCTGGTGTCCGACGAAGTCCTTCGCGAAGAGTACCGCCACGCGACACTCCTGCTGCTTCCCTCCATCGAAGAGACCGCGCCCGTGGCGCTCAGCGAAACGCACGCCGTCGGCATCCCCGTGGTGGGGTCGGACGCGGGCGGCATTCCCGACATGGTGCGCGAGGGAGAGACGGGGTTCATCCGCCCCGTGGGAGATGTTCCCGCGCTTGCGGAGTGCGTCGTGCGACTTCTGACGGACGGGGACCTTCGCGCCCGCATGGCCGCCCGCGCAAAGGAGACCGGCGTGGAAGAGTTTTCGACCGACGCGATCGCCCGGAAGACGGTGGATGCGTACCGGGAGATTCTCACCTGACCGTCGTGCCGCGCAGGCGCTCGTCGGCTAGCGACCGCGCCTTCCGCGAAGAGAAAACCGCGACCGATCCCCGCGAAGCACCGTCCACGCGGCCGCACACAGCAGGAGGTTCTCGACGATCTTCCGTGCGCCGACTCGCGTGCCGCCTTTGGTGTCGAAGCACCCGCAGCTGATGTCGAGACCCCGCGCAAGTGCGGACCCGACGGCTCCCGTGAAGACGACCATGAGCGCAAAGACGAGAAGGCTGGCCCCCGCATCGACAAATCCCGCGATCAGGCAGACGCCGACGATCGCTTCCACCGGCGGCAACACCAGCGCCACCGCGCGGGCGGCGGGCACCGGGAGCAGATGGTAGTGGTCCACGGCTTTCGCAAACCCCTCCGGGTCGGCGATCTTCGGCAGGGCTGCCGCCAGAAAGAGCACGCCCAGCAGCACACGGAGAGTCGCGACAAACCGGGGATCCGAAAGGAGCACGCGCGGCTTCACGGCGCGTCGTCCACGGGGACTCCGGCGTCTTCCAGCGCCCCCAGCCCCCGGGTCCAGATGCTGACATCCTGATGGCCCAGTTCTCCCAGCATGGCGGCGACACTTCGCACGGCGTGGGAATCGGGGCCCGCGCCGTAGACGAAGAGCGGCAGGTCGAGCCCGGCGTCCATCAGCACGGAGAAGTAGGCATCCTGCGCATCGGCTGCCGGCAGCGAGCGCGCATCCACCGCGTGACCCGCCGCGAAGTGGACCGCGGAGCGCACATCGAGAAAGAGCGCGCCCGCGTCCCAGCGGTCCAGCGCTTCGGAGGCATCGGAGGCCACCAGGCCCGCGCCCGCTTCCGGAACCGACGGAGGCCCGAGCGCACCCGTCAGGGGAAGAGGCTCGCTGCGCAGGAGATTCCCGCCCAGCCCGGCTGCCGCGCCGATCACCGCAATCAGCACCGACTCACGGAGCGCGCGGTTCATCACTGGCGGGCCGTGCCCCGCACGCGATACCGCACGGGCACATCGATCCGGCCCTGCACGGGGTCGTCCGTCAGGATGGTGATGTTCCCCTGCCCGCGCGTGCCCGGCTTCTCCGCGAGATAGTAGATACGGACCATGATGGAACTGCCCGGCTCTTCGCTGTCGACTTCCACCTGCACGGGAAGGTCTCCGCGCTCCACGCCGAGAATGCGGAACTCGCCCTCGGACGCCGTGACATAGATTTCGCGCATGGTCTCCTGCCCGGAATCCACCGTTCGCATGAAGACCGAGGCCGGGTCCACCTCGATGCGCCCGGAGACCTCCCCGCGAATCGGCACCTTCATCGTGTCCCGCCCCGCGATGTTCGTGTACGCGAAGAGGATGTCGGAGATGCGCTGCGGACCCAGCCCGGGTCGCATGCGCAGCGTGAAGGTCACGGCATCCCGATCGCCCTCCCGCACGGTCTCCGATTGCTCGAAGTCGAAGACGCTGGACTCTCGATCATGGAGCCGCCCGCCCATCAGCTCCGAGCCGGTGACACGAAGCCCGAGGTCCGTGTCGGCAAGCAGCTTCACTTCCCGAACGATCTCATCCTTGCCGGAAACGCGATCCAGCATGATGTACTTCGGATCCCACTTGACCGGCATATGGACTTCCGCGTTGAGGCGTACCACATGATGAGCCATCTCCGGGTCGTTTGTGACAATGGTCACCTTCTTCGTTACGGACCCGTCCACGCTCTTGGAATCGAACGCGACTCGAACCTGCCGCGACTCTCCGGGGAGCACCTCGCTGTTGCCCTCCACCGCCGCCGCGGTGCAGCCGCAGGAAGTGTCGATTCGCTCCAGGATGAGCACTTCGTCACCGTCGTTGTGGACTTCGAGAAACCGCTCGAAGGTGTGCCCCTCCTCGATGAAGCCGAGTTCCAGCGTCTCCGGCTCCACGCGCGCCTTCGGGGCGGCCTCCGTCGGGAGTACCCCCGCAAGAAGCAGAACCGATGCGAAAGCGGCGGCCGGGGCGGCGAGACGCCGGGCGGACAATAGGAACATCGGGCTTCCCTCCGGTGATTCATGGGACGACGGCTTCCGGAATCGGTTCCGGGGCCGGAACATACTACCCCCGAACCCCCCCGGCAGTTCAGAAGAAATCGCCGCAATGGAGCCGTCTTGACCTGCGCCTTCACCCGGTCTAGGCTGGACTCCATGCAAATTGTCGCCGGAGTGCTCCTGTTCGGGGTGGCCGTCCTCCTTCTTTCAGCGGGGACCCTATTATGCGGGCGACGCCTGCGGGGTTCTTGCGGGGGCCGCCCCGATCAGAAGGACTCCTGCGGATGTTGTTCCGGCGGGCAGCCCAGCCCGCCCGGAGAAGACCCTCCTGCCACCGGACATTCTTGAGGTGTCGTCCCTCCCTCGCCTGAGCCGGTGGCTTTCCGTGGCTGCGTTCGCGCTGGTGGCCGCGTCCTGTTCGCAGGTGGTGGAGGAGGCGGACCTCTTCTACCCGTCCGGGCGGGTTCTTCCCATGCCGGCGGAGACCGTCATTCGAACGAATGTCGAACTCCCCATCCCGGGCGGGGAGGGCGGGCACCTTCGCGGATGGCTCTTCACCCCGAAGGAGAGTCGTGGCGGGCTCCTCTACTTATACGGCAACGGCCAGCGGGCCCATCGCGTTGCGGGTCGGCTGCACTGGCTCGCGGAGACTTTCGCGCTGGAGGTGCTCTGCATCGACTATCGAGGGTACGGATTCAGCGACGGCTCCCCTACGAGGGAAACGCTCCTGAGCGACGCAGTGGCGGTGCATGACTTCCTGGCCGAGAGACGGGCAGACGGCGGCCCGCTCTTTCTCTACGGCCGCTCGCTGGGGTCGATCCCGGCCATTCATGTGTCTGCCGCTCGCGAAGTCGACGGGCTCATCCTCGAAGGCGCTCCCTCCTCCGCGGCGGAAGTGATCCGCACCTGGGACTCCTATGCCTCGTGGGCCCTCCGCTGGCTCATCCGGGTTCGCCCGTCCAGGGAACTCGTCGAACTGCGCCCGCAACCGGTGGACCGTATCCGCGATGTCACCGCTCCGCTGCTCTCGATCCACGGGGAACTCGACCAGAGAGTCCCGGTGCGATTCGGGCGCAAGCTCTTCGACGCGGCGGGGTCTTCGCGGAAAAGCTGGTGCCTCGTCGAGGGCGCCGGTCACAACAATCTGGAGATTCGAAGCGGCCCGGCTCTGGAGTGCCTGCGCGAGTTTCTGGAGCGCTGACTCACCGGGCGCCCCCCCACCCGGGGACGAACCCGGGCGCCGCTGCCGACCGTATGCGACACCCCTGCGGACGACGGCTGCCCGCGGTACCGGAACCATCCCGGCGGAGTTCGTGTCCCCCGGCGGCCGTGACCGGCCCGCGCGACCTCCCCCCCCACGGATCCGGGCTAGAAGGAGTCGTAGGCGATCTGAGAGGGGTCCACGCCGAGGTCGTCGAGCATCTTGTTGACGGCGGAGATCATCATCGGCGGCCCGCAGAGGTAGTACTCAATGTCCTCCGGGGCTTCGTGACCCTTCAGGTAAGAGTCGAGAATCACCTGGTGGATGAAACCGACCGGGCCGTTCCAGTCGTCCTCGGGAAGAGGTTCCGACAGCCCGACATTGTACGAGAAGTTGGGAAACTCGGCCGCGATGCCCTTGAAGTCGTCGTCGTAGAACATCTCGCGAAGAGACCGTGCACCGTACCAGAAAGTGACCTTGCGCTCCGTCCGCTTCGAGTGGAACAGGTCGAAGATGTGGCTTCGCATGGGAGCCATCCCGGCCCCGCCGCCGATGTACATCATCTCGCGGTCGGTTTCCTTCGCGAAGAACTCTCCGTACGGCCCGGATACGACGACCTTGTCGCCCGGCTTCAGGTTGAAGATGTACGAACTGGCGATTCCCGGCGGCACATCCAGCCCCGGCGGCGGGGAAGCGATGCGCACATTCAGCATGACGCGCTGGCCCTCCGCGGGGTGATTCGCCATGGAGTAGGCGCGGATCACGGTCTCGTCGTTCTTTGCGTGGTACTTCCACAGGTTGAACTGGTCCCAGTCCTGGCGGTACTCCTCTTCCACCTCGAACTCCTTGTACGAGAGTTCATAGGGAGGAATCTCGATCTGGATGTAACCGCCCGCGCGGAAGTCGAGCGACTGGCCATCGTCGATGTCCAGGATCAGCTCCTTGATGAAGGTGGCGACATTCTCGTTGGAGCGGACCGTACAGTCGAACTTCTTGATGCTGAAGATCTCCGGGGCGACCAGGATCTCCATGTCGGTCTTGACCTTCACCTGGCACGCAAGCCGCCAGTGTTCCTTCTGCTCCGCGCGGGTGAGGTGGCCGACTTCGGTCGGGAGGATGTCTCCTCCGCCGTCGAGAACCTGGCACTTGCACATGGCGCAGGTGCCGCCCCCGCCACAGGCCGACGGCAGGAATATCTTCTGCCCGGTGAGCGCATTCAGCAGCGTGGATCCGGCCTGCACCACGGGGCTCTTCTCTTCGTCGTCGTTGATGAGGATCCGGACCGGGCCGGAACTGATGAGCTTCGACTCCGCGATCGACAGCAGCACCACCAGAAAGAGAATGGTCCCGGTGAAGATGAGCGCCGAGAGTCCGACCAGGCCGACCAGTTCCACCTTCCCCCCCCGCCTCTAGAGCCGGATTCCGGCGAAGCTTGAGAAAGCGATCGCCATGAGGCCGGTGATGAGCATCGTGATGCCGAGTCCGCGAAGGCCCGACGGAACATTGGAATAGCGGAGCTTTGTGCGAATGGCGGCCATCGCGATAATCGCGAGAGCCCAGCCGATCCCGGACCCGATTCCGAAGACCATCGTCTCGGCGAGGTTGTAGCTGCGCTCCACCATGAAGAGCGACGCGCCCAGAATGGCGCAGTTGACCGCAATCAGCGGAAGGTAGATGCCGAGCGCGGTGTAGAGCGCGGGGCTGAGGCGATCCAGGATCATCTCCACCAGCTGCACGGTGGCCGCGATGACGGCGATGAACAGGATGAAGTTCAGAAAGCTCATGTCCAGGTGCCCGAGCCCGGCCCAGGCCATGGCGCCCTTGCGGAGGAGGAACTCGTGGAGCAGCCAGTTGAGCGGCATGGTAATGACCATGACGAAGATGACCGCGGCGCCGAGCCCCACGGCGGTTTCGATCTT
>JASLLL010000038.1 GCA_030747075.1 Gemmatimonadota bacterium | reverse complement strand
GTCATCCATCGACGCGAATGTGGCGACGGATGTGACGGTGACGGTGATGGAGGCGGACGGCGTGACCCCGAAGCCGGGGATCGATGTGTGGGCGGACGGGTTGGGCTACACCTCGGCTGTGGTGACGACCGATGCCTCGGGAGAGGCGGTCGTGAATGTGCTCTATCCGTACGGCCCCTCGATCGAGATGGTCGGCCAGGATCCCGGGGAGACTTACGAGCTCTTCCGCGAGTCGCTCGGCGTGAACGCGCTTTCGCTGACCGCTCCCGATCTCACGGTCACGACCGCCGTGGGGCTGGCGGACACTTTTGCGCTGAACCTCCCGGGAACGATCGTGGCCACGGTCTCCGAACCCGGGCATACGCTGTGGGCGATCCATTCGGGCGGGACGGAGGAGTCGACGGGGGCGCTCTCGCTGGAGGTGATACCTCTTTCGCTCGTTTCCGTTCAGGCGGTGATTGCGGTCAGCGGTTACGACACGCACGAGGAACTGTTCCCGGTGGTGGAAGCGCTCGGGATGCTGACGGGAACGGTGGTCAGCGCCGGTTCGCCGATCTCCGGCGCGGTGGTGGAGTGCTTCGACGCGGGCTGGAACGCGGTCTTCACGGCGACCTCCGCGGTGGACGGCAGCTGGTCCGCTCCGGACAGTCTGGTGGTGGCGGACTACACGCTTTCCACCGATGTCTTCGGCTACCTGCACTACGAAGCGTCGGTGTTCGTGAACGCGGGCTCGACGGTGCACGACATGGACCTCACCCCGGCACCGAGCGGTGTTCTGACGGGCACCATCACGGAGACGGGGACCGGAACGCCTCTGGCCGCCGCGGTGAAGGTGTACCGGAGCGACGACATGTCGCTCTTCACGCAGACGCTGAGTGACTCGGTGACGGGATCGTTCACGACTGCGGCACTTCCGTACTTCGACTATGTGGTGACGGTGAAGGCATGGCAGCACATTCCCGTCACGCTCCCGATCACGATTTCCGATCCGGTGGTGACGAAGGGTTTCGTGCTGGATCCGACGATCGGGGAGCTTTTGGTGATCGATGATTCGGCGAAAGGCCGGAGTTTCGCGGAAGCGAAGCTGGACGAGAAGACGGGCGGGGTCATTGAGTCCGGCTTCATGCAGGGAGCGACCCGTGCGGCGGCGGACCTGGTGGCGGATCTGGAAACGATCGGCTACACGGTGACGACGGAGACGATGGCCTCCACGGATCCGGCAAGCTGGGGTCTGTACGATCTTCTGATCACCTCCAGCGGGGACAACACGACGACGCTCTCCGATGCGGCGTTCCGTACCGCACTCACGGCCTATGCGGCGTCCGGCGGCCACCTTCTGGTGGAGGGCGGTGAGGTCGGCTACGACTACTATGGCGACGCGTCGTTCTGTGAGCCGGTGCTTCACATGACCGGCTGGAATCATGACGAGAGCGGTTCGGTGACGGTGGCGGATGCGAGCCACTATGTGATGAGCGTTCCGAATGTGATCACCGGTCCCGTCACGATGACCTATGCGAACTACGGGGATCAGGACGCGCTGGTGCCGACTGCGGACGCGGTGATGGTCGGTTCGTGGTCGGACTACCCGACGGACGCGAGCGTGATTGCGTACGACTCGAACCCGGCGCCGGAGGGCGGCCAGTTTGTGTTCTTCGCGTTCAACTACTCGGCGATGGACGCCGCAAGCCGCGCTCTTCTTCTGGAGAACGCGGTGACCTGGCTTCTGACGCCGGAGCTTGGATCCAGTTCGGTGTCTGGCACGGTTTCCCTGGCGGGTCAGTCGGACGCGTCGGGGGTGACGGTGACGGCGACTCCCGGCGGAGGAAGCACGACGACGGGCGTGGACGGGAGTTACACGCTTTCGGGTCTGTACGCGGGGGCCTACCGCGTGGTGGCGACCAAGACCGGCTGGAGCACGGAAGGCACGGATGTGACGCTGGTCGACGGGATGCACATGACGGGCGTGGACTTCGTGCTGACTTCGACCGTGACGGCCGACTTCTGCGACAGTCCGGGTCTTCCGATTCCGGATTCGCCGTCTCCGGGGATCTCTTCGCCTCTTGTGGTGGGCGACACCGGTTCGGTATCGGGTGTGGAGGTGTTCGTGGACATCACGCACACCTGGATCGGGGATCTGATCGTGACGCTTGTCTCACCGAAGGGGACTTCGGTCACGCTCCACAACCGGAGCGGATCGAGCGCGGACGACATCGTGGGATGGTATCCGTCGGTGCTGACTCCGGACGAAAGTCTGGACGCGCTTCTCGGCGAGGACATCAGCGGCAGCTGGTCGCTCAACATCTCCGACAACGCGGGAGCCGACACCGGAACACTCAACCAGTGGTGTCTGCGCCTCACCTACGGAAGCGGCGCGACGGACGCGGTGGTGGGAAGGCCTGCTGTCACGCAACTTCTCGGCAGCTTCCCCAACCCCTTCACCAGTGCTACGCACATCGCCTTCGAGTTGGCAGGAGAGACCCGTGTACACATCGACATTCACGATGTGACCGGAAGAAGGGTGGCCACCGTGGTCGATGAACTCCTCCCGCCGGGGCAGCATCAGCCCGCATGGGACGGCCGGGACTCTCAAGGTCTCCGCACCGCAAGCGGTGTCTACTTCTACCGGTTCCGCGCCGGTGAGGTCGCCGAGACGAAGAAGGTGGTTCTCACGCGCTGACGCCTGACGGAGGGAAGGGTATGTGCCACTGGTTCCGGCGATCCGCGAACGGAGTCCGAGCTTCGTTCGCGGTGGCCGTTCTGGCTGCCCTCCTCCCTGCCGCCTCCGATGCGGAGGAAGAGGCATCCGCCGTATGGGTGATCTTCCGCGACAAGGCACTCGCCTCCCCCGCCGAGGAAGCGGCGGCGCTGGAAGCGGCGCGCACTTCGCTCACTCCCCGATGCCGGGCACGACGCGCGAAGACTCGACCTGCCAGCTCCCTGGTCGATCTGCTCGATGTGCCCGTTCCCGACCGGTACCGGCGGCAGGTGTACGCGCTCGGCGCCTCCCCCCGGGCGACCTCCCGCTGGCTTGGCTCCATCTCTGTGGACGCGACGCCCGCGCAGGTGGAAGCCATCGAGCAACTTCCCTTCGTGGCCGCCGTTCGACCGGTGGCGCGCGGCGCGCGGACTCCGGAGTCCGTGACGCCCGTTTCGCTTTCGCGCCCCGAGAACGGCCGGGTCACTCCCGACTACGGCCACTCGGCGTCACAGCTTCTTCCGCATCAGGTGGATCTTCTGCATGCGGCGGGATACACGGGCGCGGGCGTCCTCGTCTGTCTCCTCGACACCGGATTCAGCACCGTCCACGAGTCCGTCGACTCCGTGACGGTGGTGGCCGCACGCGACTTCATCAACGACGACAACATCGTGTCCAACGAACCGGAAGACAACGAATACCAGCACAACCACGGGTCGTATGTGCTGTCGCTGATTGCGGGATACGCGCCCGGGTTGCTCATTGGTCCGGCCTTCGGCGCGTCCTTCCTGCTGGGAAAGACCGAGGACATCACCTCCGAGACTTCCGTGGAAGAGGACTACTGGGTCGAGGGCATCGAGTGGGCCGACAGTCTGGGCGCGGACATTGTGAGTTCGTCGCTGGGGTACAAGAACTGGTACGCGTACTCGGACATGGACGGAAACACCGCCACGACCACGATCGCGGGGGATCTGGCGGTCGCAAACGGGATTGCGGTCTTCTCCTCCGCCGGGAACGAAGGGGATGACCCCTGGCTTCATGTGACCGCGCCCGCCGACGGCGACAGCGTTCTGGCCGTGGGGTCGATCGATACGCTGGAGGTGGTCTCTGTCTTCAGCTCGCGCGGCCCCACCTACGATGGCCGGACAAAGCCCGACTTCTGTGCGGTGGGCGAAGGCACGATCGTCGGACTGCCGGTTGACTCCACCGCCTACGCACGGGGGAGCGGCACTTCGTTCTCCTGCCCGATCGCCGCCGGGGTGGGCGCCCTTCTTCTGGAGGCGCACCCCGCCTGGCCGCCGATGGAGCTGGCGGCACATCTCCGTGGATCCGCCTCCCGCGCCGGATCGCATGACAACGACTACGGGTGGGGCGTCCTTCGTGGATGGGACGCACATCTCTACTCACCCACCGGCGTGGAGACGCCACCGACGCCCGCCGCGGGCGACGGCCGCCTCCTCGCGTCGCCGAACCCGTCCGCGGATGCCGTCACGCTGCGGTGGTCGCGCCCCGGGTCGAGCCGCGAAGCGACCCTGTGTGTGCACGACATCGCGGGGCGGCGCGTGGCCCTCTGGCAACTCGGTCCCGAGGCGAATGGTCAAGTTCGCTGGGACGGATGCAACGACCGGGGCGTGCCCGTCGCGGCCGGAATCTATCTGGCGCGGCTCACCACACCATCCGGAAGCGTCGTGGCGAGGATCGTTCGTATCCGGTAGTCTGTGCGCCATGACTCTGACTCTCGCCCGCCCGCCCGCGCCCTCCGGAGTGCTTTCCGCCCTGATGACCGCCGCGATACTTCTCGCGGGCTGCACCGGAGAGGGCGTTCCACCGCCGCTTCGTGTGCCTTTGGGAGACCATGCGGACGAGCGCGTCGCCGCCATGGTGGATTCCCTCGCAGCCGACGCGGAGGCGTCGAGGAACAGCGCCGATGCTCGCGGCCGACTGGGCCTGGCTTACGAAGCGTGCGGGCTTCACGAAGCCGCCGCCCGGTCCTTCCGACACGCGATCGCGCTGGCCCCCGACGCCGCACGGTGGCATTTCCATGAAGCCATGTCGCTGTCCCATCAGGGAGAGACGCGAGCGGCCACACTGGCCATGCGCAGATCGGTGGATCTGGACGAGGACTATGCGCCCGCGCGATGGCGGCTCGCGCAGTGGCTTCTGGATCTCGGGCAACCGCAGGAAGCCGCGGCGGAGTTTGAACGAGCCATCAACCGCAAGCCGAACCATCCGGCAGGATGGCTCGGACTGGCACGCACGCAACTCCAACTGGAGGACTACGCGGGAGCAGTCGAATCCGTGGAAGCGTTCCTGTCCCGAAGGCCGGAGAGCCCCTATGTGCCCTACGCCCGGTATCTCCGCGGAACCGCAAACCGCGCCGACGGGAACATGGAGGACGCGCTGCGGGATCTCGGGTACGGCGGATCCCGCCCCCGGTGGGCGGACCCTCGCGAGGAGGAGGTCGAGGAGTACCGAATCGGCTTCGTCAGCCTGCTTCAGAAGGCGTTCGTTCTCCTGCACTCGGGCAATCCGCGGGAAGCCCTCTCCATTCTCCGCGAACTTCGCCCGGACCACCCGGAGGATCCCACGCTTCTCAACTACCTGAGCTACGCGCTGCTCGAATCCGGCTTTCTGGACCGGGCGCAGAAGCTCCTCACAAAAATGCTGGAAGAGAGTCCGAATGTCGCGTCCACGCACATCAACTTCAGCGTCGTCTTCTCCCGCCGGGGCATGCCGGACCGTGCGCTCCATCACGCGGACCGCGCGATCGAGTTGAACCCGGTCTCCGTGGACGCGCACCGAAGACGCGGTGAGGTGTGCACGGACCTTGAGCGCCATGGGAATGCACGCGACTCCTTCGAGTTCGCGGCGCGGCTGGACCCCGCGGATGCGGAACTCGTTGCGAACACCGGGTGGGCGGAAATCCGCCTCGGACAGCCGGAGAATGCTGCAGTTCGGTTCGATCGGGCGCTTCTTCTTGAGCCGGGAAACCCCCATGCACTGGCGGGCCGCGCCGTCGTTCTTGCGGAAACGGGGGACATCCCCGCCGGGCGCCGACTGATCAACGGAGTTCTCGACAGTGTCGCTCATGACTGGATCACTCTGAATGCCAACGAGCGAATCAAGACCGCCGCGGGGAAGAAGTGAACGCCCGGGCCGCCCGGATGCGACCGCGCGCCGGGGGGGTGGTGGCTCTCGCGGGCGGGGCGATGCTGCTCGCCGGGGGCTGCGGGGATCGGGACGCACCATCGGTCGAGGAAGAACCCGCGGTGGCGGACTCCGCGTGGTTTGCCGACGCGACCACTGCGCTGGGGATCGACTTCGTGCACGGCTCCGGCCGCGAAACCAACCCGCTCTTCCCCGAGATCATGGGTGGCGGAGCCGCTCTCGTGGACCTCACCGGTGATGGAATGGCGGACGCATACCTCATCCAGAGCGGGAGCCTTCGGCATCCCGGGTCCGAGGCGGCGCGCAACCGTCTGTATGTCAATCGCGGCGACGGGACTTTTGAAGACCGCACAGACGGCAGCGGGGCCGATGATCGCGGCTACGGCATCGGCGTGACTGCCGGCGACTACGACAACGACGGTCGCATGGACCTCTATGTCACGAACTACGGCGGGAACACGCTCCTTCGGAATCTCGGGGACGGCCGCTTCGAAGACACCACGGAACACGCGGGAGTCGGAAACGACCGGTGGGGCACCAGCGCGGCCTTTCTGGACATGGATGCCGACGGGGATCTGGACCTCTTTGTGACGAACTATGTGAACTGGTCCATCGAGAATGAGATCACCTGTCGAAACTCCCTTGGTGAGCCGGACTATTGCCTGCCCACCAACTACGGGGCGCCGACACGAGACACGCTCTACCGAAACGAAGGGGACGGCACTTTCACCGACACTTCGGATGACGCCGGGTTCGCTGACGCGTTCGGTTACGGGCTGGGAGTGGTCTGCGGCGACTTCGATCTGGACGGCCGAACGGACATCTTTGTCGCGAACGACACGATGTTCAACCAGCTCTGGCTCAACAACGGAGACGGCACCTTCACCGACGACGCGCTCATCATGGGCTGCGCGGTGGACGAGAACGGCATCACGAAGGCGGGCATGGGCGTCATGGCGGTGGACTACGACGATGACGGAGACCTGGATGTGCTCGTCGTGAATCTCCAGCGACAGTCGGACTCCTACTACCGGAACGACGGCGGGTTGTTCACGGACCGAACGGCGGCGATCGGCCTGGGGGCCGGGAGCATCGGGTATACGCGATTCGGGATGGGGCTTCTCGACTTCGACAACGACGGTCGTCTCGACTACTTCCTGGCAAACGGGCGCGTGGAGATGGCACTGGAACCACCGACTGCGGATCCGTACGCGGAGACCAACCTGCTCTTCCGGGGAGAGGCGGGCGGAAGACTGGTGGAGGTGGAGCCGAAAGGCGGAACCACGAAAGTCCTCATCCATACGAGCCGGGCCGCGGCGTTCGCGGATGTGGACGGAGACGGGGCGCTCGACATCCTGGTCGGAAACCGGGACGGACCGGCAAAACTCCTGCTGAACCGGGCGGGGCGCGGGCAGAGCTGGATTTCCATCCGGGCTCTGGAGGAACACGGCCGGGACGCGCTGGGCGCAACGGTGTCCCTGTCGGCAGGAGAGCGCAGAATCACGCGCGATGTGCGGGCGGCATTCAGCTACTGCTCGGCAAGCGACCCCGTGGTCCATGTCGGGCTGGGACACCTGGATGCGGCGACGGATGTGCGCGTCCTGTGGCCGGACGGACGCGAGGACGCCTTCGGAGACCTGAAAGCCGGCCAGCACTGGACGCTGACGCACGGAGGGGAAGCGCGCGCGGTCGCTCGTTGACCGTTCGCTCCCGCCCTGCTAGGGTGCCGCAACCGTTCCGACTTCCCCGGAGATGGAGTGACCCCGACGGCCCGCGCCCTTCTCGTCCTGGAAGATGGACGCCTCTTCGAAGGAGAGGCGTTTGGTGCATTGGGGCTCATCGGGGGTGAGGTGGTCTTCAACACCTCCATGACGGGTTATCAGGAAATCCTCACCGACCCGTCCTACCACGGCCAGTTTGTCGTGATGACCTGCCCGCAGATCGGGAACTACGGTGTGAACTCCGCGGATGAGCAATCTTCGCGGACCCATGTGCGGGGATTTGTCGCGCGGGAGTTTTCTCGAACGGCATCTTCCCATACCGCGGAAGAGGATCTGGCGGCGTACCTCACACGACACGGAATCGTCGGCATCCATCGGCTGGACACGCGCGCGCTCACCCGCCACATCCGGGAGAGGGGTGCGCTGCGCGGCGTCATCGCAAGCGGTCCCGCACTGGCCGAAGTTTCCGGGCCGGATGCGCTGGTGAGTGCCGCGCGTGCGGTGCCGGATATGTCCACGCTCGACGCCGTGTCCTCCGTCACGACCCCTCGGCGATACGAATGGAAGGGGTCGGACAACCCGAAGCCCGAGTCGCAAGGGTATCGCGGCCCGACGCTGGCCGTTCTCGATCTCGGCGTGAAGCGCGAGATCCTCCGTAATCTCGCCGCGACGGGAGCACGGATTGTCGTCCTCCCGGCCTCGACCGCTCCGGAGGAGATTCTCTCTCTCGGTGCGGACGGGCTCTTTCTGTCGAACGGCCCGGGCGACCCGCGCATGGCATCCGCTGCCGTGGAAACGGTCCGCGAGCTTCTCGGCAGGCTTCCGGTGGCGGGAATCTGCCTGGGACACCAGATCCTGGCACTCGCCGCGGGCGCGGAAACCTTCAAGCTCCCCTTCGGGCACCACGGAGGAAACCACCCCGTCCGGGACTGCCGGACCGGGCGCATCGACATCACGGCCCAGAACCACAACTACGCCGTGGAGGAAGCAAGCGCCCTGGATCGCGGCTTCACGATCACGCACACGAACCTGAACGACGGGACCGTGGAGGGGATGTTCCACGAGAAGCTCGGCGTTTTCTCGGTGCAGTACCACCCGGAGGGCGCGCCCGGACCCCACGACTCCTCCCGGCTGTGGCCGGAGTTCATGACCGCACTCTCCGCAGGGACTCGCTGATCATGCCGAAGCGCACAGACCTCGACAAGATCCTCGTCATTGGCTCCGGCCCGATCATCATCGGGCAGGCGTGTGAGTTCGACTATTCAGGCACGCAGGCGGTGAAGGCGCTTCGTCGAGAAGGGTTCCGCGTCGTGCTCGTGAACTCAAACCCCGCAACGATCATGACGGACCCCGAGCTTGCGGATCGAACCTATGTGGAACCGATCACGCCCGAGGTGCTGGAGCGCATCATCGCGCGTGAGAGACCCGACGCTCTGCTGCCCACGCTCGGCGGACAGACCGCGCTGAATACGGCGGTGGCGCTGGCCGAGAGCGGCGTACTGGAACGCTATCGCGTGGAACTCATCGGAGCGGATCTCGTGACCATCCGCAAGGCGGAAGACCGCGAACTCTTCAAGCGCGCGATGGAGTCGATCGGGATGGACCTCCCTCGCGGGCGGACGGCTCGCAGTCTGGAGGAGGCGCTCACGGCAATCGAGGAGGTCGGCTTCCCCGCCGTCATCCGCCCCGCCTTCACGATGGGCGGAACAGGCGCCGCGCTCGCGTACAATGTGGACGAGTTCAAGTCCTCGGTTGCGCAGGCGATGGCGTCTTCCCCCATCCACGAAGTACTCGTGGAGGAATCGATCCTCGGGTGGAAAGAGTACGAACTGGAGATCATGCGCGACGGCGCGGACAACGCGGTCATCATCTGCTCTATCGAAAACCTGGATCCCATGGGCGTTCACACGGGCGATTCCGTTACGGTCGCGCCCGCGCAGACGCTCACCGACCGCGAGTATCAGGCAATGCGGAACGCCGCCATCGCCATCATCCGCGAGATCGGCGTGGAGACGGGCGGCTGCAATGTGCAGTTCGGCGTGGATCCGGCAACGGGTCGCATGGTCGTCATCGAAGTGAACCCTCGGGTGTCCCGGTCCTCCGCGCTGGCGTCGAAAGCTACGGGCTTTCCCATCGCGAAGATTGCGGCACTCCTCGCGGCCGGATACACGCTGGACGAAATCCCCAACGACATCACGAAGAAGACGCCCGCGTCGTTTGAACCCACTCTCGATTATGTGGTGGTGAAGATCCCGCGCTTCGACTTTGAGAAGTTCCCCGGTGTCGACGAACGACTCGGTGCGCAGATGCGGTCCGTCGGAGAGGCAATGGCGATCGGCGGGACATTCCGCGAAGCGCTCCAGAAGGCGCTCCGATCGCTGGAGACCGGGCGCCTGGGGCTCGGTGCCGATGGACGCGACGGCATCCTGCCGGAGGATCTCCCGGAAGAGGAATCAGCGGCCGCCCGCGAGGCCGCTCTGGAGGAAGTGCGCGGACGCCTCCGGTCCCCGCGTGAAGACCGCCTCTTCACGCTTCGCCGGGCGCTTCGTCTGGGCATGACCGCGAAGGAGGCCGCAGAGACAACCGGCGTGGACCCGTGGTTTCTGGACCAACTGGCCTCACTCGTGGAGGAGGAGGCGCGCCTGTCCAATACGCGTGAGCCGGACGCCGACACGCTCTGGCGGGCGAAGCGTGCGGGCTTTTCCGACGGCCAGCTTGCGCACATCCTTCGGAGAACGCGGAGGGAGATCCGCGCCCTCCGCCATGAGCACGGCGTGCGCCCCGTCATGAAGACGGTCGACACCTGCGCCGCCGAGTTCGCCGCGCACACGCCCTACCACTACTCCACCTATGTCGGCCCCGGCGCCGAAACGGAAGTCGCGCCATCGGAGTCGCGGAAGATCCTGATTCTCGGCGGCGGACCGAACCGGATCGGCCAGGGGATCGAGTTCGACTACTGCTGCGTACACGCGGTGCAGGCTCTGCGGGAAGCGGGCTTCGAGACGATCATGTTGAACTCGAACCCGGAGACGGTCTCTACGGATTACGACACGGCGGACCGGCTCTACTTCGAACCGCTCACGCTGGAAGACATTCTCGAGGTGGTGGACGCCGAGCAACCGGAGGGGATCATCGTGCAGTTCGGCGGGCAGACGCCGCTGAAACTCGCGCTCGCGCTGGAGGAGGCGGGCGCTCCGATCATCGGGACGCCTCCGTCGGCCATCGATGATGCGGAGGACCGGAAGAAGTTCGCGCGCATCGCGGAAAAGCTCGGCCTCACGCTCCCGCCAAACGGAACCGCACTCAATGTGGAGGAGGCGCGCGAAGTTGCCGCTGATATCGGGTTCCCGCTGCTTCTGCGTCCGTCGTATGTCCTCGGCGGGCGGGCGATGCGAATCGTCTATGACGAACCGTCGCTCGTCGCCTACATGAGAAAGGCCGCCCGCGTCTCGCCGGGCCACCCGGTACTGATCGACCGGTTCCTGGAGGATGCGTTTGAGGTGGATGTCGACGCGGTCTCCGATGGAGAGCAGTGCGTCATCGGCGGAATCATGCAGCACATCGAGGAAGCGGGGGTTCATTCCGGGGATTCCGCGTGCGTCCTCCCGCCCTACCGGATCGCTCCCGAGCACTTGGAGACGATCCGCCACCAGATGCGCGCGCTCGCACTGGACCTGGGTGTGATCGGGCTCATGAACGCCCAGTTCGCCATCCGTGACGATGTCGTTTACATCCTGGAGGCCAACCCGCGTGCCTCGCGCACGGTCCCCTTCGTGTCGAAGGCGGTCGGTGTACCGCTCGCGAGAATCGCGGCAAAGGTCATGACAGGCAACACGCTCGCGGAGTTGGGCTTTCTGGAGGAGCCGTCCCCGAAGTATGTCTCCGTCAAGGAGGCGGTCCTTCCGTTCAACAAGATGACGGGCGCCGACGCTTCGCTCGGTCCGGAGATGAAGTCCACCGGTGAAGTCATGGGCATCTCGGAGAACTTCGGCAGCGCATTCGCGAAGAGTCAGACTGCGGCCGGAGATCCGCTCCCGGTCGCCGGGACCGCGTTCGTCTCCGTAAACGACTCCGACCATGCCGACATCACGGGCATCGCGCGGGAACTGGCGCGACTCCGATTCCGCCTGGTGGCGACGCGCGGAACGGCGCTCGCACTGGAGCGCGCGGGACTTACCGCCGTGACGCTCGCCAAGGTGAGCGAAGGCCGACCGAACGCGATCGACGGAATCCTGAACGGCGAAATCGATCTCGTGATCGCGACGCCGCTGGGGAAGACTTCCCGCAAGGATGAATCCGCCATCCGCGCGGCGGCCATCCGGCGGGGAGTACCGTTCATCTCCACGCTCTCCGCCGCGAGTGCCGCCGTTCTCGGAATCCGAGCACTCTCTGACGGAGGCGCGCGGGTGAAGTGCCTGCAGGAGTTCCACGGAACCGTGACGCCGGAGGAGGCAGACCTCCCGCTGGAGGGCGGTGCCAAGACGGCCGACGAGAACGCCGCGGCGCGCCCGTTGGCGGTTGCCTCAGAAGGACCGACTTCCGCGTAGGACACCGCGTGCACGCTCTACCATTCGCACAAGGAGGCCCCGGCAGTCACCCGCCGGGGCCTCTCGTGAGACTTCAGCAATCAGTGGTCAGCGGAGCAGAACGAGCCGGGTCGACTCCTGCCTGCCGCCGAACTCCAACCGCGCGAAGTAGACGCCCGCGGAGGCGGATCGCCCTGTCGCGTCCGTTCCATCCCAGGTGCGTGCGTGCGACCCGGCCGTCAGCGGTCCATCGACCAGTGTTCGAACGAAGCGCCCGGCGACATCGAACACGCCGAGTCGAATGTCCCCCGGCGCGTCCAGCGTGAACCGAACACTGGTTTGCGAGGCGAACGGATTCGGCGCGCCTCCGTCGACGCGGAATGTCGTCGCGGCCACCATCGGCGCGCCCGTCGAGAGGTTCGTGACGGCGTTGTAGGCGTTCACGCGCTTCCCGATGTTCTGGTCGTAGTTCACGACATCGCCCGTGTCCTTCAGATGCGCGGCCATTTCGTCGGAGGTCATGCCGGGAGCCGCCGACTTCACCAACCCGCACACACCCGCCACCAACGGGCACGCCATGGAGGTTCCGTCGCAGTACATGTACGGGTTGAGGCCATCCCACCCGTACATCAGCATGAACAGAATACCCGTCAGGAAGTCCCAACTGTAGTTGCTCTGGATGGTGGACCAGATATGCTCGCCCGGCGCGGCGATATCCACCCAGTTCCCGTACGAGGAGAAGGACGCGCGCTGGTTGGACTCGTTCGTCGCCCCGACAGAGATCACTCCGGAACACGCCGCGGGGTACATCCGCGCATTGTCTCCGTTGTTCCCGGCCGCCGCGACGCAGACGATCCCCTCCGCCGTCGCCGTGTTGATGAGTTGCTGCATGAACGCAGCCATCCCGCCCTGATCCGGTCCGCCGAAACTCATCGAGATGACATCGGGCTTCGTCTCCGCGCAGTAGAGGAATGCGTTGGTGATCGCCACATCCGTCATGCCGACATCCGTCTGCACCATCTTCACACCCATGATGGAGCAACGCCAACCCGCACCCGCGATGCCGGTGCTGTTGTTCGTGGTCGCCGACGCGATCCCGGCACAGTGCGTTCCGTGGAACCCGACATCGACGCCGCCCTCGTAGTACGGAACCGGACTCGGGTCTTTGTCGTTGTCTCCGGCGTCCCAACCCCAGACATCGTCTACCCAGCCGTTGCCATCATCGTCCACGCCGTTGTTCGCAATCTCCCCGGAGTTGTTCCACATGTTCCCCGAGAGATCCGGGTGCCCGACATCCACGCCCGTGTCGAGAATGGCAATCACCGTCGATGCGCTCCCCTTCTCTTCGTTCCACGCCGACGGAAGGGAGATCCCCGCCGAGGAACTCGTGACATGCCACTGGCTGCTGAGCATCGAGTCGTTCGGAAGGACAAAGGTCGAAAGCGTGAAGGGCAGCGCCACGGCGTCGAAGAGACCCGTTGCCGCCAGTTCGTCGCGGGCCGTGCCTGCATCGAATGTGTCGAGGTCCGTGAAGACCCGCACAAACCGGCGGTCGCGAGGCGTAAGCGCACCCGACTTTTGCGCCATGAACTCGTAAGTGTCTAATCCGTGTCGGACAAGGATGCCAGCCAGGTCGGCGTCAAGGCTCTGGAAGGTGCGGTCCGGTGCCAGTTCGAATGGGCCGCCCTCGGGCAGAACAAGGAGCAACTCGTTCGAGCGCATCTCGACGGCGGAGGCGGGGGTCGTGAGCAGAAGAGTAATGAAAGCGATCGCGAACAGGGGTCTCATGGGCGGGATTCCTCCAAGCTTCACGGGGAACATCCGGGGGGTCAGCGTAGTGTAGCATACGCGCACGGGGCGGCGCGAACGGTGCCTCTCGGTCACCCGACGGGCTTTGCCGCCATGCGGGCCAGTTCCGTCAGGACAGTCGCCGCGTCGCGAAGGCCCGCTTCGCAGAGGTGTTCCGCAGTATCGCGTGCCGTGTGAATGCGGACGCTCGCTCCACCGGGAACCCGGCCCAGGAGCGTGACCGTGGAATATCCGCGTGAGGAGATCGGCATGGTGTCCACACCGACGCCCGGAAGGACGCGGATGCGCCGAGCCTTTACCCCGGACGCCACCGCTGCTTTGCGGAATGCATCCGTCATGCGAAGTCCGCCCGGCAGCCCCCCGTGAATGTCCAGCCCCAGCACACCCCGCCCGACGCCGACGGAATCCAGATTGAGCACCGCCGTACGGTCCCGCGGACACTCCGATTCATGCGTTTGAATCCAGCGAAGCGCGCCCCCCAGACCAATCTCCTCCGCGCCCGTGGCCACAAAGAGCAGTTCGGCGTCCGCCAGCGCGGGGTCGGTCGGGAAGGTCCGCGCCGCTTCCAGAAGCACGGAAACGCCGGTCGCGTTGTCCATCGCGCCAGGCGACTCGTTTCCGATCCGGTTCATCGTCGGCGCGATCATCATGGCCGCCAGGACGCTCCCCCACACGGCGGCCGCGCCTGCGGCCATCGGCTCCCACGCAAGCGCAACAGCCAGCGCACACCAGACGCCCAGCGCCGCCGTTCCGAGCGCCGCACCTCCGATGAGTGTCACAGGAAGGAAGGTTGGCCATCGCGCGGACTTGGTGTCGATGTGCGCCATGACGACCACAATGCGCGGGCGACCGCCCCGCCCGGGTCGTCGCGCGGTGAAGTTCGCGCTGTCGACCATGCTGCCCGTGTCAAAGATGCCTTCCAGCGATCGGTGCCACTTCGCGCCTCCAAGGAGGGCCGCCAGAAGCGCCGCCGCCAGGAACACCCCCGGGAGGGGATTCCCGGTCGTGGCCGTCGCCGCAAGAACCACCACACCCAGCGCCCCCAGTCCGTGAGCCAACGCGCGAAGGTTGGGGTACGCCGAACGGCTCACGCGGATGGGCTCCCGGGTGACCTCCAGGCCCGCGGCCCGCAACCGTTCCGCCACCATCTCCCCCGCACGACGCTCCCCCTCCGTCCCGGCAAATCGAGGGAAGGCGAACTCACAAACCGTGTCCAGAAGAGGCGTTTTCTGGCCCATTCAAGCCCTCCCACCCCGGGAAAATGCCCTGAAACAGGTTCTCCCGGCCATTGCCACCCACAATCTTCGGAACACCAAGGGTAGCATTGACCCGGCCCTTCAGGGCCCGTATAAATCGGCAGCGAGCCTCCTGTTTAGGCACTGCGACCCCGTTTTCCCCAAGAGGAGCCCCTGTGGTGAAGATCAAGGCATGGATGTTCGAGAAGGTCGGCCAACCGATGGTACTCTCCGAACGGGATGCGGCCCCCGGCCCGGGCGAGGTTCTCGTGAAGGTCGTCGGGTGCGGTGTTTGTCACACCGACCTCGGCTTCTTCTACGACGGCGTTCCCACCAGACACGACCTTCCCCTGGCACTCGGCCATGAAATCTCCGGGCGCGTCCTTGAGGCTGGCGACGGCGCCGAAGAATGGATCGGCCGCGAAGTCGTCGTTCCCGCCGTCATTCCCTGCGGAGAGTGTCCCGCCTGCAAGGCCGGGCACGGATCCATCTGCCCCACTCAGATTTTCCCGGGCAACGATGTCCACGGCGGATTCGGCACGCACCTCGTCGTTCCCGCGCGCGGTCTTTGCCCGGTGCCGGACCTCGCCGACTCATCGAAGAACCCGGCCGGACTGGAACTGGCGGATCTCTCCGTGATTGCCGACGCGGTGACCACGCCCTATCAGGCCATTCTCCGAAGCGGCCTTGCCGAAGGCGACCTCGCGGTCTTCGTCGGAATCGGCGGGGTCGGTGGCTTCGGCGTGCAGATTGCGGCAGCGCTCGGTGCGCGCGTCGTTGCGGTCGATGTCAGCGCGGACCGACTGGCACTTCTCGCCGGGCACGGCGCGGACCTGACACTGAACGCGGCGGAACTCTCCTTCAAGGACATGAAGGGAGCCCTCCGAGCCTTCGCGAAAGAACACGGCATTCCGAGTTACCGCCATCGCATCTTCGAGACTTCAGGATCGCCCCAGGGACAGACGACCGCGTTCGGGTTCGTCGGGCATGGCGCGTATCTGGGAATCGTCGGGTTCACTCCCGCAAAGGTGGAGATCCGCCTCTCCAACCTCATGGCGTTCGACGCCACCGTGCAGGGAAACTGGGGATGCCTCCCGGAGCACTACCCCGCCGCGCTCGATCTCGTGCTCGGTGGAAAGGTGGCGCTTCCCGCATTCGTGGAGCGCCGTCCGCTTCGCTTGATCAACGAGACCTTCGAAGACCTTCACGCCCACAAGGTCTCCCGTCGCGTCATTCTCACACCGGAGTGCCCGTAATGGATTTCAAGAACCACGACATCGCACCTTTCCCGAAGTTCGAAGGACTTCTCTACGAAGAACTCCCCATTCCGGGAGCGGACGGGATCCCTGTGGAAGGGCTTCATGCCGTGCGCATCACGCTCGACAATCCTTCGCAGCTCAACTCCTACACGACCGAGATGGCCAAGGGCGTGATCCTCGGAATGCGTCGGGCGTCCAATGACAGGGCGTGCGTTGCGGTCGTCTTCACCGGCAGCGGAACCCGGGCGTTCTGCACAGGAGGAAACACCGCCGAGTATGCCGAGTACTACGCAGGGAACCCGGAAGAGTACCGGCAGTACATGCGCATCTTCAACGACATGGTCTCCGCCATCCTCCATTGCGACAAGCCGGTCATCTGTCGTGTGAATGGAATGCGGATTGCGGGCGGGCAGGAGATCGGCATGGCGTGCGACTTCACCGTCTCGCAGGATCTCGCGCTGTTCGGGCAGGCCGGGCCGAAGCATGGGTCGGCGCCCGACGGCGGCTCAACGGACTTCCTGGCGTTGTTCGTCGGGGTGGAACGCGCCATGGACAGCTGTACCCTCTGCCAGCCGTGGAGCGCCCACATGGCCCACCGGTTGGGGCTGATTACGAAGATCGTTCCCGCGCTCAAGGTCGACGGGGAGTTCGTTCCGAATCCGATGGCGGTCACCGATCGCTGGCTCGATGCATACGGGAACATCGTCCATGGCGAGTTCCGCTCCGGAAAGGAACGCGCAGAAGCCAGGAAGGTTCTCAAGTCCGGAGAGGTGGACCTGTCGCTTCTGGATGCCGAAGTCGACCGCCTCATACTACAACTGGCACTCACGATGCCCGGATGCCTCACGAAGACAACCGAGAGCGTGCGCAAACACAAACTCGAACACTGGAACCGGAACAAGGAAAGCAACCGCGCGTGGCTCGCGCTCAACATGATGACGGAAGGGCGTGCGGGCTTCCGGGCCTTCCACGAGGGCAGTTCCGAGACCTGCCGCGAAGCGGACTTCCTGCTGCTCCGTCGCCGCCTGGCCGAAGGTGCGGTGTGGGGCGACGCGTTGACCGACGAGATTCTCGCGGCGGCCCACGGAAAGGTGGATGTGTCGTGACGAACACGCCCACCGCCGGTCCCATCCGCGTGGAAGTATCCGCCGACGGTGCACTCCGGCGCATCTTCCTCTCGGCACCCAAGGCGAATGTTCTCGACGCGAAAATGATCGAGGCGCTCACCACCACCTTCCAGGAGGCACGCACCGACCGGAACCTGAAAGCCGTCATCGTGGAAGGCGAAGGTCCTCACTTCTCCTTCGGCGCCAGCGTGGAGGAGCACCTTCCCGGCGCGGTCGATTCCATGCTCCCCGGATTCCACGCGATGTTCCGGGCCATGCTGGAGTGTGGCGTCTTTCTCGTCGCCGCGGTCCGCGGGCAGTGCCTTGGTGGCGGGCTCGAACTGGCGTCGTTCTGTCATCGCGTCTTTGCCGCCCCGGATGCAAAGCTCGGTCAGCCGGAGATTGCGCTCGGTGTCTTCGCGCCGGTCGCTTCTCTCGTTCTGCCGATGCGCGTCGGGCAACCCTCCGCCGATGACCTCTGCGCCACCGGCCGCGTCATCGGGGCGGAGGCTGCGCTCTCCATGGGACTCGTGGACGAAGTCGACGACGACCCGGCGAACGCTGCCCTCGCCTGGGCGGAGAAGCGCCTTCTCCCCAAATCCGCCTCCAGTCTTCGCATCGCGTTGCAGGCTGTGCGCGGGCCCTTCCACCGGACCTTCCTTGCGGAGCTCGACCGCGTGGAGAAGCTCTATCTGGACGACCTGATGCAAACGAAGGACGCGCGCGAAGGCCTCGCCTCCTTCCTGGAGAAACGGAAACCCGCGTGGAGCAACTCATGACCGACCGCCCCCTTTCTCTCGACGGAAAGACGGCACTCGTCACCGGAGGAAGCGGCGGCATCGGGCGCGCAATCGTTGACACTCTCCTCCGGCACGGCGCAACGACCGGAAGCATGGACCTTCCCGGCTGCCCTCCGGCTCCGGGCGCCATTGACATCTCGTTGGACCTTGCGGACCCGGACGCAACGCTCCACGCCGTCGACGCCTTCGCCGAGGAGCAGGAACGCCTCGACTTTGTCGTGCATTGCGCCGGGATCACCGCGGACTCGGTGGTCTGGAAGATGCCCGTGGAAGAATGGCGGCGTGTCCTGTCCGTCAATCTCGATTCCGCTTTCTTCCTTCTACAGGCCGCAGTTCCCCACCTTCGAAAAACCGGCGGCGGGTCCGTGGTCCTGATTTCGTCCATCAACGGGGAGCGCGGCAAGTTCGGACAGTCCAACTATGCGGCCAGCAAGGCCGGGCTGAACGCGCTCGCCCGTTCGACCGCAAAGGAGTTGGGCCGCTTCGGTGTGCGCGTCAATGCCGTGGCTCCCGGACTCGTTCGTACAGCCATGACCGAGAGCCTCCCGGGGGAAGTCCTCCGGACCGCCCTCGACGAAACGGCGCTCGGCCGGATGGCGGAACCGGAGGATGTCGCCGGAAGCGTCCTCTTCCTGTGCTCGGACCTCGCGCGTCATGTGACCGGACAGGTCCTTCGCGTCGACGGAGGACAACTAACCGCATGAATCTCTCGCGGAGTTCCTGCTACGCGATCTACGCCGTGGTGGACATGGCGATGTCGGGAGGGCGGCGCGTCACCGTGGCCTCCGTTGCGGATCGACACGGCATCCCGCCCGGTGCGCTCGCGAAGGTGTTCCAGCACATCGTGCGCGCAAAGTTGGCGGTCGGTGTGCGCGGGGTCGGTGGTGGCTACAGTCTGTCTCGAAAGCCGTCCGATATTTCCCTGCTGGAAGTGATCGAGACCTTTCAGGCACCACGGTTCACCGACCGGGCGATGCTCCCGGTGGACCCCCCCGGGCCGGATGGCGGAATGGCGTGCCACCGCGTTCTGGCTTTGTTCGATGAGATGGACGAAGCCATTCGAACGCGCTTTGCCTCGGTGTCCATCGCGGACTTGATCCGCTAACGGACTACCGTCATCTTCCGGGTGAGAGCG
>JASLLL010000037.1 GCA_030747075.1 Gemmatimonadota bacterium | reverse complement strand
GTCTACGACCTGACGGACCCGTTCGCGCCGGTGTGCGTGGATTCGCTGGATACGCAGGGCAGGTCTTACGGCGTCGCTGTCGGGACGGATCATGTGTTCGTGGCCGACCACTCGGCGGGGCTGGCTTCCATTCAGGTGTCCGGTCCGGGGTCGCTGGATCAGGCGGCGAATCGGGGCCAGTCGGTGGTGATCGCGACTCCCTCGGGGGGACGGGGCGCCATCTCGCCCACCGAAGTCGGGTCGGTTCAGACACCGGGGTTTGCGAGCGGCGTGGCGATTGCGGGGCAGGTTGCATTCGTCGCTGACGGAACGGAAGGCATGCAGGTCGTGGACTTGCAGGATCCGGCGGCTCCGGCCATTGCCGGGACATGGCCCACGACAGCGACCGCTTACGGACTTTCGACGATCGGCAGTCTGGTTTTCGTGGCGAACGGGACTGCGGGGATTGCGATCGTGGATGTGGCGAATCCGCTCTCGCCGACCACGGTGGGTTCGCTGGACACTTCCGGGGAGGCCCGGGCGACATTTCCGCTGGAGGACCAGGTCTATGTCGCCGACGGGACAGGCGGGCTTCTGCTGGTGGATGCGAGCTCTCCGGCCAGCCCCTTCCTGGAGGAACTGGTGGGAAGCGTGGCCGATGCGCGCGGGGTCGTGGCGGAAAACGAGGTTCTGGTTGCACTGGACCGGGGCTACGGGATTCACCTCTTCTCTGTACGAGATGCGGACGGCCCGGAACCCCTGGGGACCGTCCGCTCGCCCGGTTCGGCGCGGGATGTGGCGCTCTCCGGCGATCATGCCTATGTCGCGGACGGGCCGGGGGGGCTCTCCATATTCAACATCGCGGATCCGGAAGTTCCCTTGCTGGTCGCGACATGGCCCACCGCCCTCGACGCGGATGCGGTCGTGGTCCATCGGTGGCACGCGTTTGTGGGGGACGGCCCCCGGGTCATCATGCTGGATGTGTCTCAGCCCGGCGCTCCCCTGTACCGGGGGGAGGTGACTTTCCCGGAATCCGTGCAGGATCTCGCGGCTTCGGGAGACGACATCCATGTCGCGGACGGGGCGTCCGGACTGCGGATTGTGCGTGCGTTTGACTCAACAGGCGGGCCGCTCATTTCTTCCGTGCGCCTTCGCTCCGAGCAGAGCGGTCTTGTGGCGTGGGAAGCGAGCGCTGACGGGGGATTCACCTGGCAGGGAGTCTCTCCTGACCGGTCCTGGGTGGACCTGGCGATTCCCGGGGAGGGGCTCCTCTGGCGATCCACCCACTTCGTTCTGGGACCGGACCAGAACGCGATCTGCTCACAGCTTGCGGTGGAATGGGCGAATAGCGACGACCCTCCACCCATGCCGCCATCCGGGTTTGCGATCACGCCGGACACCGGTGAAGGCGCGCGCCTTTCATGGAACGCATCGGAGGAGGCCGATGTCGTGCTTTATCGAGTACACCGGGGCTCTTCCGTTTCGTTCGTCCCGTCGCCCGAGACGCAGGTTCACGAGACGGCCGGACTCTCCTGGGTCGATCCCGGCCCGCCCGTTTCGATGGCATGGTATCGGATCTCCTGCGTCGACTCTTCCGGCACGGAAAGTGACTTTGTGAGCGCCTCGAACATCACCTCCGCTCCGGCTGATTCCACTCCCCTGCAGTTTGCGCTCCATCCGGTCCGGCCGAATCCGTTCCACACCTTGACGGAGCTGGCGTACGATGTGCCGTCACCCGGAGGACGCGTGAAGATGGATGTGTTTGATGTCACGGGTCGGCGGGTGGTCACGCTGCTGGACGGGTTGGCGGAGCCCGGCCGTTGGAGCGTGTCGTGGCGGGGAAACGACTCATCCGGGAAGCGCGCGGCGGCGGGAGTCTACTTTGTGCGATTCGAAGGGGTGGATCAGGTGCGAACGCGGAAGGTGGTGCGGCTGAGATGAAAGCGTGCAAGCCAGTCGGCGCGGCACTGCTCCTGGCGTCTCTGGCGCTTGCGGGGACGGCCGATGCGCTCGATGTTCCGCTGACCGTTCGCGAGACGGCGGGTGTCGCGCGAGCCGGGGAGATCGTGACCAGTGGAATCCCCCTGCCCAAAGGAGAAGTCCTCTCCGGAAGTGATGTGGCGATCGAGGGGGTGGACGCGCAGTTTCTCCCGCTTGCCACCTGGAGGGACGGCTCGGTCAAGTGGCTTCAAGTGTCTTTCCCCGCGACGGTGAGCGCGTGGGGGACTTCTGTGTACCGGCTTGTCGATGGCACGGGGAGCCCGCCGCCTGCGGGGCTCTCGGTCGTGGAGGCGGGCGGAGCCGTCACCGTGGACACGGGGCCGCTCCGCTTCACCGTGCGCGGAGACTCCTTCACACTCTTCGATGAAGTCTGGCTGGACACGAACGGCGATCGTGTCTTTGAGGCGTCCGAGAAGATGATTGCATCGGATGTGCTCAATGGCTCGATCGTGGAGGGAACCGGGGGACAGGCGTATCTCTCCTCGGTCAGCGCGCTGGAAGTTCTGGAAGTGGAGGAGTCGGGACCGATTCGCGCGGTGATTCATTTCCGCGGAATCCACGACGGAATGGCGGGCGAGCATCTGGAGTTCTCCGGGAGGATCCATGCGTGGCGTGGCCGGAGTGATGTTCGCGTGCAGTTCTCTCAGACGAACGGGCAGGCCACGGCGACCTACAGCAATGGATCGCAGCCCAAGTGCCGTTGGCTGGCGGGGCAGGGACCGGTGGGGGGCGCGGAGAACAGTCTCCTCTTCGAAGATCTCTCGCTGGTGACACGCGTGAATCTGGCGGGCGCGCCCCGATACGCAATCCAGGGAGTACGCGGGGAGTCCGTCGCCACGGGAGATCTGACGGCACAGGCGTGGCTCTATCAGGATTCCAGCGGCGGTCCGTACTGGTATGTGACGGAGGGGACTTCCTTCCGCGGCTATCAGGCGGGGCACGCGTCATGGGTCGTGCTGGCTGGAGACCGTGCGGACGGGTTCGTCGATATCAACGACGGCGCGCGGGGACTCGCCGTTTCCATCCGGGACTTCTGGGAGAACTTCCCGGACCGAATCTCCGTGGCCGTAGACGGGACCGTCTCCGTCGGGTTTATGCCGCGGGACTTTGCCACGGCTTTTGAGCATCGTCCGGGCGAGCGAAAGACCCACTGGGCGCTCTTCCACTTTCACACCGGAGATGAAGTCGCGGGTGATGTCTCGCGCGTGTCCGCGGCATTTCAGGATCCGCTCCGCGCGGTCCCGGCTGCGCAGTGGACGGGAGACACGCATGCACTGAACGATCTTGTGCCGTGGGATGCGGCGGCCTTTTCCGACTACGAACAGCACAATGCCCTGGGTGCGCAGGGGTTTCTGGACATTCGGGAAGATGCCGATGTCTACGGGTGGCAGGATTTCGGAGACCTGTGGAGCGACTTCGAAGGCGGCGGCGATCCTCCCAATACGAACAATGCGGCCAACAATCTTGAGTACGATACCGGCTTCGTCTTCATCCAGCAGGCGCTGCGGACGGCGGGCCTGGACGATGACCTTTCCGGGAAGTGGTGGAAGCTCGCGAGGGAGGGGAATGAGCATCAGGCGGACATCGATGTCTACCATGTCGAGGAGGGTCCGCTTCCGTGGCTGTGGAACGGGATGTGGAACCACACCGGGCACGGCAACAGCGGCATCGACGATCCCCATCGGGGAGACTCTCCGAACATGGCGCACACCTGGAATCGCGGGATGCTCGTCTGGTACTACCTGAGCGGAGATCGGAATGTGTTGGAAGCGGCCATGGAAGTGGCCGGGAGCGTCGCATGGCGCGTGGAGAACGGTCCGGGGATGCCGGGGATCAGTGGAACCACAGGCGAGGAACGGGGCCCCGGGCATGCGCTTCAGGTCATGCTGGATGCGTACTTTCACACTTGGGATACGCGCTACCTGGATGCGGCCCGGAAGATCGTGACCGAGAGCCATGCGGACACCAAGGAGTTTGTGCAGAACCACTGGTCCGGAACCTGGCGGTGCAAGCCGTGGATGATCGCCATACTCATGCGGAATCTCGGGCGCTTTGCGGATGAGATCGAATCGGAGCTGGGAGTCGTGGAGACGGAGGCGGTGGCATCGCTTCTGGCGTATGCGGACTTCATGGAGGACCGGGCCTGGGTGGATCGTGCGGGTTCCGAACCCGGGTACTTTCACTATCAGACAGAGGGGGACGGGACGAATGTCCCCGGCGGGAACAATGTGAACATGTGGACCGTGCGCGGATCCGACGCCATGATCGCCGCCTTCCGGCGGGCGACGGATCCGGCGCCCCGGGCACGCTATTATGACATCGGCCGCATCGCGTTCGAAGATGGCTCTTCCTACCCGTGGTGCCACTCCTGCCCGCGTTTGGAGTACATGCAGGTCAAGGTGCATCAGGTATTGGCGGGGTCCGGACATGAGTGGATGGCGGAGGCCACTTCCGGCGGGGGAGTGGATACGGTGCCCCCGGGGGCTGTGGAAGACCTTGCGGTATTGACCGGCGCGGGCGAGGGCGAAGTCGCGCTGTGGTGGACGGCCCCCGGGGATGACGGAATGAGCGGGCGTGCGACCGCGTACCTGATGCGGCGGAGTTCCACCCCGATACAGACCGAGGCGGACTGGGACGCGTCCCTGCCGGTGGGCAATCTTCCGCAACCGGGGGTGGCGGGACAGGTGGACCTTGTGGTGGCCGGGGGGCTGCCTCCGGGAGAAACGCTGGCCTTTGCGGTGCGCGCCGTGGATGACTTCGGAAATATCGGCGGGCTCTCCAACTCCCCCACGGCGACCGCTGGCGGAGGCGCGACCGGTGCGCTCGCCGTGGAGGACATCCTCTGGACGCAGGGGCCGTCGTCGGCGTCTGTGGACTTCACGACCACCTCCGCCGCTTACGGGGTGCTTCGCTGGGGCGAGCGCTCCATCGATGAACGGGTCTGCGCGCTGGCCTCCTCCGACTCGCCGGGCGTGGCATTCCAGGCCGCACTTGCGGACCTGGTGCAGGACGCCACTTATGTATGGCAGATCTGGGTCTCCGACGCAGAAGGCAACCTCGCATCGGTGTCGGGTAGTTTCACATTCACAGGCGGGATCTTCCCGGAAACGGGATCCGCTCCCACGGAGCATTGACGGGAACATCCGGAAGGGGACAGCAGATGTTGCGACATCGAGTGTGCGGGGCTGGAATCGCGGGGATGCTTCTTTTTGCAGCGGCCACCGCGTGGGCAGTGGATCGACCGGAAACCATTCGGTGTGCCACCCCCAAACTGCGCGAGTTCGTCGGAGAGGAAGCGTGGGCCGCCCCGGGGGAGACGGCGCTTCGCGCTCCCTGCGCAGGGACACCCGTGGGACCGCCGCCGAATCCGCAGGTCGGCGATACCTGGGACTGGTACATCTGGAGCCTTGCGGGAATGCCGACGGCGACGCTCCAGCCCTGCACCGTCCGTGGAATGGGGGCGAACTGCTACATCGTCGTCGAGGATTCGCAGTGGAATGTGAACATGACTCAGGCGCAGGTCGACTCCATCGTCGAGCACTTCGACAACACGAGCATTGGGCCCTATCCGACGCAGGGAATCTGGGACCTGAACACCTCCCACTTCGGCGATCCGCCGGATGTCATTGACTAGAACCCCCGGATCTTCGTCTTGTATTACCAGTTTGATGTGTCGTCGGACGGGTTCTTCTGGGGCTTTGATCAGGCGTGCGACGGAATGGGTGCGTTCAGTTCCAACGAGTGCGATGTCGTGTACATGAACTGTGGCATTCATGATCCGGCGGGGGACTTTCTTACCGCGGTTCTCGCGCACGAGTTCGAACACCTCATTCACTACAACTACGACATGGACGAATACGCGTGGCTGGACGAGGGACTGGCCGAGTTGGCGATGTGGCTCTACGGGCATCCGGACACCATCTCCGATTTCCCGGGAGACCCGGACAAGAACCTGACGAACTTCAGCGGGTACTGGCGCGACTACATCAAGAGCTACCTGTTCAGCCTCTACTTCTACGAGAGGTACGGAGGGCAGTCATCGGTCCTTTCGCTGGTGGCACACCCCGCCAACTCGACGGCGGGCATTGATGCGGTGCTTTCCGCGCAGGGATACACCGAGGACTTTGAGGCGGTGTTCCGCGACTGGGTTGTGGCGAACTTCCTGGATGACACATCGATCGGGGACGGCCGATTCGGGTATGTGGGAGAGACGCTCCCGCCGTTCGGCACGATCGGCCAGCATACGGCGTGTCCCGTGGATTCGGTCGAACAGCGCGTGAAGCCGTGGGCCGCGGACTACGCACGATTCACCGGGTGTCCGGCTCCGCACATGGGCTTTGACGGCAGCGACAACAACCGCTTCTCCGTGCGTGCCATGTTGCTGGACGCGACGAATCCGACGGAAGTCGTGGACATGGTCCTTGACGGACAGCAGCGGGGAACGCTGGCACTTCCGCAGCTTGGGACGACCCACTCCGAGGCAGTGCTGGTGTATTCGGGCGTGCAGGACACCGGGACGAAGAACTATCTCTACACGGCGGGGAGCGGCGTTGTCGGTGCGCCGGAAACGGTGCCGGATCGCCACTTCCTCCGCGTGCGGGGATCGGGGAGCGCGACGCCGGTTGTGGTCTTTGACATCGCGGCAGAGCATGCGGGCGCACGGGCGCACCTGGCTCTTTATGACGCGACAGGGAGGCTTGTGAGGCACCTCTTCGACGGACCGGCACAGGCAGGATCACGCGAGTGCGCCTGGGACGGGACCGACCCTTCGGGAAGGGCAGTGGCCTCGGGGGTGTACTTTGCCCGGCTCCGCGTGGGCGAAGAAGAAGCCGCGGCTCGCGTCGTGCTGATTCGGTAAGGGGTCACGCGCCGGAGCGAAACCTCTTCATGGCTTCCGTCGCGGGTTCGTAGTGAGACATTTCCATGGAGAATGTCCCGCGCCCTCTCGTGGCGGAGCGAAGGTCTGTTGCGTAGCCGAACATCCGCGAGAGAGGCACGGTGGCCAGCGCCTTCTCACGGGTGCCGCGCGCTTCGATGCCGGTGACCGTCGCGTTGCGTGCGCTGAGATCACGCATGACATCACCGGTCGCTTCCTGCGGCGCGATGACCTCCAGCCGGACCACGGGTTCCAGAAGTACGGGCTCCGCCCTTGTGGCGGCCTGCCGGAAGCCGTCGGAAGTGGCGCCACGGACGGCCATCTCCGTGGAGGCGTCGCCGTAGAGGTCTACCGACACGATCCGGACGCGGATGTCGAGCATGGGGTATCCGGCGAAAGGTCCGGAGGTCAGCGAGTCGCGGGCGGCGGACTCCACCCACCCCGGCACCGGGCCCGGGATGTCGGCAGAATCATCGGTGCCCACAAACGCAAACCCGGAAGACCGCGCACCGGGCGACACTTCCAGGGTCACGCCGGCGCGGTGCTGGAAATCGGCGATCTCCCGGTCAAACAATCCGGTCGCGGTAGCCACACCGCCCACCGTCTCCCGATAGGCGACCTGCGGTTGCCCGATTCGCGCATCGATTCCGAACTCCCGCCGGACCCGATCCACCAGCACTTCAAGATGCAGTTCGCCCATTCCGGAAATGACCTTCTGCCCGGTCTCGGGATCATCCTTCACGGTGAAGGTGGGATCCTCGATCGCCATTTCGGCCAAAGCTCGCTCCAACTCCGGGAGTTCCGCCCGGGTGCCCGGCTCGATGGCGGCGGAGATGACGGGGTCCGGAAAATCGATCGGCTCCAGAAACACCGCGCCCTGGGGTGTTCCAAGCGTGTCGCCCGTTCGCGTCTTCTTCGGGCCGACCAGGACGACGATGTCTCCCGCAATCGCGGCGTCCAGCGCTTCCTTCCGATTGGAGTGCATTCGGTAGATGCGGGTGATCCTCTCGTCCGTGTGGGTGCGCGGGTTTCGGATCTTGGCGCCTCGGGGGACGGTCCCGGAATAGATACGCGTGTAATAGAGGCGGTTGCGGTTTTCGTCGTTCATGACTTTGTAGACCAGCGCCGCAAGAGGCGCGTCCGGATTCGGTGGCCGGGCGACCGGTTCTCCTCCATCCACCAGTGTGCCCGTCACGGGGGGGACATCCAGTGGAGAGGGCAGGTAGTCGAGTACCGAATCGAGGAGCGAACGAATGCCCCGCCCGCGGAGTGCGGACCCGGCGAGGACGGGGTGGACTTCGCCGGTGAGAACCGCCTTGCGGAGGGCCGGAACAAGGTGGTCACGGTCGACATCCCCGGTCTCCAGAAACTCGTCGAGGATGGAGTCATCCGCGTCTCCCGCCGCTTCGACGATTCGTTCGAATCCAGCCGCCCGAATGTCCGCGTACTCCTTCGGAACCGGGGACGCGGCGGGCGGCGCATCCGGGTTGTCGGGATCCCAGGTGAGAAGCCGATTGCCCGGAAGATCCAGGACGGAGCCGTACCCATCGTCACGGCCCAGCGGCACCACGAGCGGGACGAAGATGTTCCCGAGGCGCTTTCTCATGTCGGCCAGTGCGGCTTCGAAATCAGCACCTGAGCGATCCAGTTTGTTCACGAAAACAATGCGCGGAACGCGGTACTCGGAGGCCTGGTGCCAGACCTTCTCCGACTGTGGCTCCACGCCGCCCACCGCACAGATGACGACGATGGCGCCGTCGAGGATGCGAAGGGATCGCTGGACCTCCGCCGTGAAGTCCACATGGCCCGGTGTATCCACGATGTTCAGGATGTGGTCGTGCCAATGGGCCGTCGTGACGGCGGAGGTGATGGTAATGCCGCGTTCGCGCTCCTGAGCCATCCAGTCCATGACGGCGGTGCCTTCGTCGACCGTGCCGACCCGGTGCGATACTCCCGTCCTGTGGAGGATGCGCTCCGTGGTGGTTGTCTTCCCCGCGTCGATATGGGCGATGATGCCGATGTTGCGCAGGCGCTGGATTTCTTCGCGTCCCATGAATCCTCCCGCAGACATACCCGGACAGCGTAGCGCGGACGCATCGAGTGGCGCCACCCGGAAGCGATCGGCGCCGCCTTGACACTTTCTTGCCGACCCTTCTATCCTGCCGGGTCCGGTTCGAACGAATCCACCGCATTTGCCGGGGAGTCCCGTGGCTGACATGGAACCCGCAAGCCCTCTGCAGCGAGGCCGATGGGGACGGCTTATGCCGTTCGCGTTTCTCCTCCCGGCTGCCATCCTGATCTTCACCTTCCGTCTGTTGCCCATTGTGTCCGCGCTGGCCGTCTCGTTCTTCGATGCCAGTTTCGGGAAGATCCACGCGTTTGTCGGCATGGGGCAGTATCGGAAGCTGCTTTCGGATCCGGACTTCTGGCAGAGCGCCGGGAACACCGTGTGGTTCGTGGCCGGGACGGTGCCGCTGTCCGTGGGGTTCTCGCTTCTCTTCGCGCTCCTCCTGCGGCGTGGCGTGAAGGCGTTGGGACTCTATCGCACCGTGTACTTCCTGCCGGTCGTGACCTCGTTCGTGGCCGTGTCCATGGTCTGGAAGCTGATCTTTCATGTGCGCTTCGGGCTGGCGAACTCCGTGATTGAGCGTCTCGGCGGGAAGGGGTTGCATTGGCTGGACGAACACACGGGGGTATTCCAGTTGGCCGCAAACTCCGTGGGGGCGGATCTCCCCGGATGGGCGGAAGGCCCCAGCCTCGCGCTGGTGTGTGTGATTGTCGTCTCTGTGTGGCGGGGGATTGGCTACAATGTCGTTCTTTTCCTTGCGGGATTGCAGAACATCCCGGAGCACTATTATGAGGCCGCCCGCATCGACGGAGCAGGTCGACGCGCCGCGTTTCGCCATGTGACCTGGCCGCTGCTCACCCCGACGACATTCTATGTCCTGGTGATGACCTCCATCCTGTCGTTCCAGGTCTTCGCTCCGATCTATCTGATGACGGGGCCGCCGGTCGGAGGACCGCTCGGGACCACGAATGTGATCGTGAACTACCTGTTCGAGAAGGGTTTCGATGCGGGCGGAAACATGGGGTACGCATCCGCGGTGGCGCTGGTGCTGTTCGTGGTCATCCTTGCGCTCACGCTGTTCCAGCGGAAGGTCGTGGAGCGGAAGGTGCACTATGCGTGAGGGATTTCGCATCGGGCAGAGGAACTGGGCGGTTCATGTCGTGCTTCTTGCGGGGGCGGTTTCGTTTCTTCTTCCATTCTACTGGATGCTGTCGACGGCGCTGAAGGGCTCTGCGGAGCTGTTTGAGTCTCCGCCCACCTTCTTCCCCCACGATGTGCGCCCCGCCAACTTTCCGGACGCGTGGAACTCCGTTCCATTCCCGCGGTACTTCTTCAACACGATCTTCGTGGCTTTGTGCATCGTGGCCGGAGTGGTTGTGACCTCCGGGCTTTCGGCCTTCGCGTTTGCGTTCCTGAAGTTCCGGGGGCGTGAAGGCCTGTTCAACTCCTTCCTCTCGACGATGATGGTTCCCGAGCCCGTTTACATCATCTCGTCCTACATCCTCCTGTACAACCTGCCCGGCGGAGGAAGGGATGGATGGATCAACGACTACTCCGCGCTGATCGTTCCGTGGCTGGCGCATGTCTTCTCCATCTTTCTTCTCAGGCAGCACTTTCTCTCGTTCCCGAGAGATCTGGTGGATGCGGCGGTCATCGACGGATGCGGGCCGGTCACATTCATCTTCCGGATTATTCTGCCTCTCTCGCGAGCGGCGCTCACGACCGTGTGCCTTTTCACATTCATCAACACATGGAACAGCTTCCTCTGGCCGCTGGTGATGACCAACTCCGACACTATCCGGCCGGTTCAGGTCGGGTTGGCGTTCTTCGCACAGGAGCAGGGTACCGAGCATGGCCTCATGATGGCCGCAGCCACCTTCGCCGTGGCGCCGCTTCTGGTGGCCTACTTCTTCGCCCAGAAACAGATCATTGAGAGCCTTACCCACACCGGCCTGAAGGGATAGAACCGTGACAAGACGAATGCTCCCAGTTCTGCTGGTCGCCATGGTCGTTCTCCTTGCCTCATGCGGGGGGGAAGGCGAAGAGTCACCACGACTCAGTTTCTGGCACGCCATGGGCGGGCCGCTGGGCACTTCACTGGACGGGTTGGTGGAGGATTTCAACGCGGCCGATCCCGGGGGGCCGGTAGAGAGCGTCTCCATGGGGCGCTACACGGCGCTCTCGCAGAAGATCATGGCTGCGGTGGCCGCTGGCGGGCCGCCGGACATTGCGCAGTGCTACGAGGCGTGGACCGGCAACCTGATCGACAACGGGTCGGTCGCGTCGCTCACGGAGATGATCCAGGGTCCGGATGGCCTGAGCCCGGAATCGCTGGCGGACATCTATCCCATCTTTCTGGAAGGTGGCACCCGGGGCGGAGAGATCTGGTCCTTCCCGTTCAACAAGTCCGTGCGCATGCTGTACTACAACCGCGACCGGTTTGCGGAGGCCGGGCTCGACCCGGACGCTCCTCCCCGGACATGGGAAGAGTACCGGCTGGCGGCACGCGCGCTGACACGCGATCTCGATGGTGACGGGGAACCCGACCAGTACGGCACCGCCAGCCAGATCACGGTCACGATCTTCGAGAACCTCCTTGTGCAGGCAGGCGGGACGCTCCTGGATTCGACGGAGACAAAGTCCGCGTTCGACTCCCCGGAGGGCCTCAAGGCGCTGCGGTTCATGGCGGATCTCCTGGTGAACGACGGGAGCTGTCTCCTGAGTCAGGGCTTCGAGTACCAGAACGAGTTCCTGGCAGGGAATGTCGCCATGATTGAAGGGAGTTCCGTGAGCCTGGCCTTCATGCGGGGCAAGATCGGGTTCGACATGGGGATCGCTTCGCTTCCCGCGGGGGAGTTTGATACGCAACTGGTGGCCGGAACCGATGTCGTGGTGTTCCGGACCGATCCGTCACGGGAACGCGCCGCGTGGGAGTTCATCCGCTGGTTCACGGATACGGAGCGCACGGCACGCTGGTCGGCGGAGACAGGGTACATTCCCGTTCGCCGGTCCGCGATGGAGCATCCGGTCATGCAGGAACACCTCGCTCAGTATTCCGGACTGGCCGAAGCGTATGCGCAACTGGAGCGCGCGCTTCCCCAGCCGAGCGCGAAGGGCTGGTACGCGGGTCGCAAGATCCTGGAGTCGGTGGCCATCGAGCCGGTCCTGCGGGGAATCGCGGATCCGGAGGAGGCGTTGGCGCTCGCCGCTGCGAAGGCAGACGCACAACTTTCAGGAAGCTAGCTTGACGCGCTCCGGAGAGCGTGATACACGAATATGCTGTTTCCCGCCGAGGGAGTTCGCGGACTCTGCGGCGCTGTACTTCCCGAACCCGCGCAGGAGCCGCCGCTTGTCGCCTCGTTTTCTATGGTCCCTTTGCGCCTGTCTCATGGTGGCGGCCCTTCCGGTGTCGGCTGCGGACCACCTCTTGATCACCGAGTTTGCCGTCAGTCCGACCGATGGCGAGTTCATCGAGATCTACAACCCGACCGCAGACATCCTGGATCTCACGGACTACTACCTGTCGGACATGATCTATCGTGGCGGCGTATACGAGAACTACTGGCACCTGACGGATGCCTCCATTCCCTGGGACACCTCCTTTCCGCACGACTTCATCGCGCGTTTCCCTTCCGGCACTTCCATCTTTCCCGGGCAGGCCGTCGTGGTCTCCCTGCATGACGACGGGGAGTTTCAGGATGTCTGGGGAAATCAGGTTTCACCGGACTTTGAATTCACGAATGACGGGGACGCAGACGGCGTTCCGGCGATGAGAGATCCCGGGCTGGAACTGGTCGGCCATCCGTATATCCTGTCGCAGGCCGGGCTCTCCAATGACCGAGAGATCATTATTCTCTTCAAGTGGGACGGGGTCTCGGACCTGGTGCAGGATGTGGACATCGTGCAGTGGTCGAACGCGGGGCCGGATTTCGTGACGCTCTCGGCTGACAAGTCGGGAATCTCCGTCGACGGGCCGGACGCCGATGAAGAAGCCTCCACCTATCTGGATGACACGCCGCCTCAGGGGCAGGATCTGGCTTCGTCAGTGTCCGGAGCGCACGACTACGGCAAGACCGTCTCGCGCATCCACTTCGGCGAGGGTGATGAGGTTGCGGAAGGCGGCAACGGTCTCACCGGGAACGACGAGACCAGCGAGAACTACTCGGCCACATGGCTGGCCTCGACCGTGGCCTCGATCGGTTCCCCCGGAGACTACGGTCCCCCGGCGATGCTGAGCGCAGCCTCCACCGCGGAGGATCGCGTGGAACTGGTGTTCTCCAGGACGGTAGATCCGGTGACGGCCGGTTCCGTCTCCTCTTATACGCTCGGAAGAGTCCAGTCTGCGTCCGGCGTTCTGGAGAATGTCCCCGTCACCGTGGAAGCCGCCGTACCGGACACCGACGGTCTGACGATTGCGCTTCAGGTCGGGACGCTGTCGCCACTGGCGGTCTATGAGGTTCGCGCTTCGGGGATCGCGTCGGAGGATCTGACCGAGGAACTCGTCCCGGGCAGTCGCATTCTCTTCCGGGGGTTCAATCCCGGCCCGGGGCTTTCGCTGATCGTTCCGAAACGCCCCTTCGCACCGGATCTTGATGGACAGATGGATATTTCCTACGAGGCGCCGCAGGGGGAAGTCGTGCGCCTTCGCTTCTATGATATGCGCGGGAGAGAGGTCTTCCTCCTTGCGGAGGAGACGGTTCCGGCGGGCGGTCTCGGGTCGATCCCGTGGGATGGACGGGATCACCTGCGACGGAAACTGCCGGCCGGGATGTACCTCCTGCACCTGGAAATGACGCGTACGGGAGAGAAGACGGTCGCGCCGGTAGTGGTCGCGCTGGGATCAGAGGGGACGCTCCGATGAAACTCCGAAGTCTTGTTGCGGCACTGTTTGTGGTGCTGGCCGCCGGGAGTGCCACGGCGCAGATCACGCCCATCTCCGATGTGAACGCAAATGCCGCCAATGGAACCGCCGTAATGGAGTTCCAGACCGTCACCATCGAGGGGATCGTCCAACTGGGAGGCGGAGTTCTGGCGCCCTTCGACGATGGATCCGTCTGGATTTATGTGGCGGACGGAACAGGAGGCGTGGCGGTGATCGATGTCTCCGGAACCGCCGCGGTGACTGACGGGGATCAAGTGCAGGCCACGGGAGTGGTGGGGACCTATCCGCTGAATCCGCTGGCTGGAACTCGCTATCTCTATGTGACATCCGGTGCGAACATCTCGGTCATTGGATCCGGGGCGGTGGACGCCCCCTTGGTTCTGGCTGCTTCGGATGTGCTCACCGGGGGCGCGACATGGGAAGGATCCCGCGCGCGCGTGGATGGTCTTTCGCTCGTTGATCCCGCGGAGTGGCCGGGGGAAGGCACCTCGGGGTTTGTGCGCGTGACGGACGGTGCGGATGAGTTTTCGCTCTATGTCGACGACGACACCAACATCGACGGTTCGCCGGTACCGGCGGCCTTCGATCTCGTGGGGTTTGTGGCGCAGAACGATCCTTCTTCACCCTATCTTGACGGCCACATTCTCCTCCCGACTTCCACCGGGGATTTCGTTTCCGGAGACGGATCCGGAACCGTCGTCGTGACGCCGGAGGTCGTGCTTGAGAGCGCCGTGGACATCACGCTCTCCTTCACACTGGAAGCGCAGGAGCAGGAACTGGAGACGCTGGGCATTGAGATCCCCGCCGCGTGGGAGTGGGCGGTTCCCGGAGACCTCTCCGTGGCCGGGAGCGGTTTTGCGGCTGCCACGGCGGGATATCAGGAAGTCTCTCCCGGGCGGTACACCGTCTGGATTGGCGGGGCGACGGTTCTTCCCGGGGCCTCCGGAACGGTGACCGTCGGCAGCCTGACCGCACCGGATTCTCTGGCGGAGTATGTTTTCCTGTCGACGACCGCCACCGCCGGCGGAGTTCCTTCGGCCATCGGAGAGTCTCCTTCGGTTCGGGTCCGTGCACAGGTGCTGCCGGGAGATGTCGTCATCAACGAGGTCTACCCGAACACCTCCTCCACCGAGTTCGAGGAGGGCGCGGAGTTCGTCGAGATCTTCAACAGCACGACGAAGGTGATGGAGATTGGCGGCTGGACGCTTGCGGACATCGGGCGCGACGGTCCCGGCTGCGATCCCGGCCCGCGCTGGGAGTTCCCCGCAGGCACGGAACTTCCCGCCGGAGGGTATGCGGTGGTCTGCCGGACCGCGTTCGATCCCCAGGGGCCCGGCTCCGAAGACGACAAGGGGTACCTTCTCCAGTTTGCGCGACCGGACAGTGCCGTTCTCTTCCTGGAGACCTACGACGCTTCCACGCTGCTTCGGGCTGTCGAAGCGGATGATCCCAATACCGACAACATGATTCTCCTGGACCCGTCTTCCGGCGACGATCAGATGGCGCTCCTGGGCGGGTTCCAGACGAACGCGGGCCAGTGCGAGCCGGACTTGCTCCCGGGATCAGCCGTGCCCTACGGGGAACTGGTAGTCCTGCGGGATCAGGACGGGACTGTGGTGGATGCGGTGGAGTACCACGAGACCGGACCGTGCGAGGGAGATCTCTGTGACGGAGAGATCACCGGCCCGGCCGATGCCTACCCCTTCGGCGCGCCCAAGGTGGGGCACACCCTCGGGCTGGATGCGGTCTCCTCATGGACGGGGAGTTCGCTGGCCGACCTGCTCCCCTCATCGAACCCGACACCGGGCATGGCGAATATCCCCGGGGATACGGTCGCACCTGCGTTGATCGTGGACTCCGAAGATGCGGCCCGCTCGACGATTCTGGTGGAGGTCTCCTTCGACGAGTCGGTGGATGACGCCAGCGCTCTCACGGCGGCCCACTATTCCCTCACCACTTCGGGCAGGGCCGAGTCCCCGACCGTGCGGGAAGTGTATGCGGATCCGCTGACCCCCAACCGCCGCTACTTCCTCTGGACGGATCCCCTTCCTGCGGGTTCCGAGGTGGCGCTTGTGGTGGAAGGCGTCGCGGATCTGGAGGGAAATCTCACGAGTGCGTCCGCGTCCTTCACAGTGCCGTCTCTTGCCGCGGCCTTCTGCGATGTTCAGGCTTTCGATGAGGCCGGGTTCTCACCCATGAACGGCGACACCGTCGTGGTCAGCGGGTTTGTGACGCTGGGTGACATCGACCCCGTGGAAACGGGGACGGGGGCTCCCGAAGAGCGGCTCAGCATCTGGGTGCAGGATCCCGGCGGCTGCGGGGCGAATGTGTTCTCTTTCATGGCTTCGGACGCTGCGGAGTACGACCTCTACTACCCGGATGTTCGGGAGTATGGCGTTCGTGTCGGGGATCTGGTTCAGGTGAAGGGGACCGTGGTGGAGTATGTGTCCGGCAGCGGCAACGGCGCTGTGACGGAAGTCTCCGCGCTGACCGAGGACCCCGGGTTCTACAAGTTTCTGGCTCGCGGCCTTTCCGGGGCGGTGCCTGTGGTGGTGCCGACCGGGGAAGTCGGGCAGGAGGTGTACGAAGGTGCGCTCCTGGAGACAGAGGGCGTGATCATCAACTCCAACTCGCTGGCGGCGTACATCGACGACGGAACAGGCAGCATTCAGGTGTTCCAGAACTTCGACACGCTGGACCTCACGCGATTCAATGTCGGCGATCGAATCCATGTGACCGGTGTGCTGACACAGTACGACTCGTCGCCGCCCTACTTCTCCGGCTACGAACTGATTCCCCAGTCTCAGGACACCATTCAGGAAGTGAACGGCGGGTTCTCCTCTTCCGGTCCTCTGGTGGAAGTGGAGCGGGGCATACTGGTCCCGGCACTGGGCGAAACCATCGAGATCCGCACCAACACCTCCTTCCGCAGCGACATGGTCCTTGAGATCTACGACGCTGTGGGCAGGAAGGTGACGACACTCTATGACGGCATTGGTCTGGGACCGCAGACGCTCTCCTGGGACGGAGTGGGGCTGGACGGTTCCGTGGTCGAGCCGGGAATGTACATCTGTCACGCCCGCGCGGTGCCTCTGGACGGTGGTAGCGTTCAGACCGCGTCCGCGCCGATCGTGGTGGGCATGCAACTGGAAGGCCCGGGAGGATCGCGATGAGCTGCGTGCGCGCTTCTTCCTTTCGCAAGGGAGGTGTTCACTTGATTCGATTCCGGAGCGGAAGGTGTCTTCTGACTGCGCTGCTCCTCGTGGTTCTTCAGGCTGCATCGGCTGGGGCAGTCTTCGATGACCTGGAAGTCAGCCCGAGAGCCCGTGGGCTGGGCGGGTGCTATGCCGGACTGTCAAGCGAGGCCACCGGTGTCTTCTACAATCCGGCGGGACTTGTGAACACGGAGGGTCGGAATGCCTATCTCTCCATGTTTCGCCCGTTCGATATGCCGTTCAGCCGTGTGAATCTCTTCGCGTATTCGACTCCCGTGCAGGGTTGGGGCACCGTGGGCGTGGGGTATTCGGATTTTCGCGTGGACTATCTGGACACCGTGCTGGAGGTGGAGAGAACGCTCACTTTCTCGCACGCGTTTGACCTGATGAGAGACCTTTCCTCGGGACTGGCGTTCGGCTACTCGGTGAACATCTACAACCTGGACTACCCCACGGTTTCCGTGACCGGTTTCGACCTGGGATCGGAGACCACAGTCGGACTGGACATCGGGTTCGTGGCGCAACTGCGTGAACGAACGACGGCGGGGTTCTTCGTGGAGAACCTGAACAATCCGAGCATGGGTGATCCGGTCGGCGTGGATCTGCCGCAGCGTGTGTCAGGCGGCATGGCCTACCGGCCCTACGATGGCGTGATCACGGCATTCGAGGTGGAGAAACAGTTGGGGCAGGAGATCCAGTTCCATGGCGGAATGGAGTTTGAAGTCTCGAAGCCGCTCGTGATTCGAGTCGGTGCGCAGACGAAACCCAACCTGCTCGATGTTGGCGTGGGGCTGAACTTCGGCATGGCGAAGCTGGATGTGACCTATACCCACCATCCGGTCATGGACGCGACGATCCACTACGGCCTTGGGCTGCACTTCTAGGAGCGGGGAACCGGCGATGATGTTTTCGGGAGTCCGAACAAGATCGATCGGCGCGCTGATGTTGCTGATGCTTGCTGTCACCGGCGGCGCACTCGCAGCCGACCCGCTGGACCTGAACCGCGCAACTCTGGAGGAGATCCTTGCGCTTCCGATTCCGGAAGAAGTCGCGCGCGGAGTCTGGCTGCACCGGGAGTATGTGGACTACTACCGGTCGGTGACGGACCTGTTGGATGTGCCCGGGATGACCGCAGTGCTTCTTGCCGACATCCGCGGGTCGGTCGCCGTTCAGGCCGTGGCGCAGAGCCCGGAACGAGAACGGAAGGACCGCCTGTTCTACCGGTTTGAGTGGTGGGAAGGCGCCGAGGGAATGGACGAGTCCCTGGTGGAACTCTACAAGGATCTCGCGCTGGACCCCATCGATGTGAATGTGGCCGGGGTGCTGGATCTTCAGAACCTCCAGAGCGTGTCGCCGGTGGATGCGGTCTCCATCTTCAAGTACCGGAAGAAGGTCGGGAGCATCGGGAGTCGTGGGCAGCTGCGCCGCGTCACAGGACTCTCGGGATGGGGGTACTCCAATGCCCGGAACTTCCTGAGCTATGGATCGGAGGGAGATGCTCCGGCGGCGGCACGCCTTCAGGGGAACTACTCGCTTCGCGTGGAGTCCACCAACTACTTCTCGGATGTGGAAGATCTGCTCCGCGGAGATCGGGATCCCGGGCAGGGTACGACGGACACCTGGTGGGACCGGACCGGTATGGACAATCCCTCCCCGGCGGTTCTGCAGAAGCTGCGCCTTCGGTACGGGCATGGCGCGCAGGTGGGGCTTGCGGCCAGCAGACGCCTCGGAGAGCGGGATCTTCTGGAGAATCCAAAGGCATTTGTCGGGCTGGAGGATCTGACCGACTCGTCCGGCCTCTTGAAGATCGACAAGATCTACTTCGGGAACTATCAGGTCTCCTGGGGGCAGGGCGTCGTCATGGAGAACACAGATTTCCGGAGCCCCCGAAAGAGCGGTTACGGTTGGGGCAAACGCTACGATGGTGTCCTGGGAGATCTTTCGCGGACTCAGCAGTTCAGCTTCAACGGAGCGGCGGGCGAGGCCTCGGTGGGGAAGTTCCGCGCGATCGGTTTCTTCTCGGATGACCATCGGGACGCCATTCTGAATGCCGATGGTTCCGTCAATATGCTGATCACCATGTCCCCCCGGCTCGAGAATTCACAACTGGAGGAAGCGGGGCTTCGTCCGATGAAGGATGTGCTTCGCGAGCGCACGCACGGCGGGAATCTCCGCTACACCTTCTCTCCGGGTTGTCATGTGGGAGTGGGCGGCTACGAGAGCCGCTATGATCGTTTCTTCGATCCGAAGTGGGATCCGGAGAACCCGACGGACAAGCACCCGCTGATTCTCGACGACAACGAAGACAACATCCTCCCGCAGGATGGGGAAGTCTTCTCCTCCTACAAGAGCGATGGAAAGTATCGGCGCGTGGTGGGCGCGGACTTCCAGTGGGTGTATCGCAATCTTGCTCTTCAGGGTGAGTACGCGGAACTGGATAAGGGAGGGTCGGCGCTTCGCGTCGGAGACGATCCCAGCGCGCTGGTCCTCAACGGATTCCTTCAGTACGAGAACCTGAACTGTCTGGTCGTGTATCGGGATTACGATGTGGCGTATGACAACCCGTACCAGCGGTCGTTCTCGAACTACCAGCGCTTCAAGGGCTCCATCATGGAGGACAACTTCCGGCTTGCGGACCCGATCTACGGCTTCGTGTATGAGAATGCGGCGCAACCGCAGGCGGAGAAGGGGTTCTTTCTCAGCACGCGCTATCGCTGGCACGAGCGCATCATCACGACCGTGGAATGGGACACCTGGCGTCGACAGGCGGACATGAGTCGCTATTCCCGCTGGGTCGGGAAGCTGGAGTACCGCTTCCTGTTCCCGCTGCGCTTCAAGCTGCGCCACAAGTACCAGAACCGTGAGCGCCAGAACTACTACGACCCGTCGATCTTCAGCAATGTGGAGACGCGGATGGAGTTGGAGTACCGCCTCTCACGCTATGACCAACTGGAGTTCCTCTACGCCACTTCCTATACGCACTGGCCTCCTCGCGGCAGGCTTCAGGGCGAGGCAGAGGCCACCGGATCCAGCCCGATTTCGGGGAACAACGCCCAGCCTGCCTACGCGTTCGGTGGCTGGTGGACCCACAACTTCGAGTCGGGCCGCATGAAACTGGACGGCGCCGCGTTCCTGTACGACGGATTCCTCTGGTTCTTTGAGAAGAGCACATTCCGCGTGGCGGACGGACAGGCGTTCCGCGCATGGGTGGAAGTCACAGACCGACTCTCGGATGACCTCACGCTGCGGTTCCGGA
>JASLLL010000036.1 GCA_030747075.1 Gemmatimonadota bacterium | reverse complement strand
CAGCCAGAACATCGCGCACTTCCCAGAATCGCACCGGAGCCACCCCCCCCAGCAGGAAGAACGCCGCATTCCTCGCGACATGGGCACCGGGAATCCACTGGTAGGGGCTTGCGCTCCCGCCTCGGTCCACCGTCGAAACGATGGCCAGATAGACGACCAGAATCAGGAGAAAGGGGATCGCCTCCCGGATCCACCCGAACCGCCGCACTCCGCCGCTTGGGACGGGCCACACGAGCATCGTCAAGGGGGCGAGAAGAAGAAACGCCACCGCCGTCTCCTTTGACAGAAGCGCCAGCGCAAACCAACCGGCAGCCCCCGCAAGGTGCCGAATCCGCCCCGAGGCGCGGGACCGCCGCAACGCCGTCAGCGCCTCCAGAAGAAACAGGGTCACAAAGAGCGAGGTCACGCCGGAAGCCCAGACCACCGGTTCCACATGGATGAAGTGGACCGCAAAGAGAATGCCCGTCCAGGCAGCGATCCGTTCCCGGCCAGCCCCCAGAAGGCTCAAGGCCAGCCGCACCACAGCCAGTGAGCAAAGGGCATGCAGCAAAACTCCGACGAGATTCCAGACGAACACCCGGTCTCCCGCCACCGCGTGGAGCACGCCGAAGTGAAGGCGCGGGATCGGTCGGTAGAAATCCACTTCCTCCGTTCCGAATGCCGCACGGACATCCGCAAGCTCAGTCAGCACATTCCGTTCCATGTTCAGAAAGTCATCGGAGACAAAGAACCGGCCCATTGAAGGGGCATACAACGCAAGGCAGAGCAGGAAGATCGTCGCGGCAGTTCGTCTCACCGGGTCTTCTCCAGATGCTGGCGGTATCCATCCAGATACGCGGACGCCCGGACGAAATCGAAAAGCGCGTCCGCGCGGACAAAGCCCGGAAGGACCGCAGCCAGGTGTGCGGCCGGTTCCCAGAAAGTCCGGCGACAGAAGATCCGGGCGACCCGGCTGAGCATTCGCGTCCCCATCGTGCTTTCGCCACGCAAGTCCGGGTGGACGAGGTCCAGCCGAAGTTCCGGCCCGGCCTGCGGAGCCTTCTGCACGAGGAGGGGCAGCGTGGTTTCCCCATAAACGCGGAGGCGACGCGCCATCGCGACCACTCCCTTCAGGTCGAGATGCACCGACACCGCATCCGCTGCGTGCACAAACCTCGCGCCGGACTGTTCAAGCCGATACCCCATTTCCGTATCCTCGCCGCCGTACTGTGCGAATCCCTCATCAAACCCCCCCGCACGATCCAGAAGCGGTCGCGACACGGACGAGTTCCCGGACAGAAAGTACCGCCCGGGAATGCGTTCCCCCGGCTTCACCTTGCGAACGCCTCGCGAATCCACATAGCGCACGAATGCATCGTGCCGGATCTCTCGAGTGGTCACGATCGTCCCCAGAGCCACGGTGTTCCCATCCGAATGCTCCGCAGCGTGTGCTGCAAGGAATCCGGGAACCACCTCCATGTCGCCGTCGAGGAAGACCAGGACCTCCCCGGTGGCCCGGTCGATCCCCGAGTTCCGTGCGACACTCCTCCCCCGGCATTCGGGATGAGACACGACATCCACGCGCAGTCTGATGGGCAGTGCCGCCACATACTGATCGAGTTCCGCGTCGGCGCCATCGTCCACGACATGCACTTCGACCTCCGGCCCGTCCGCATCCGAATCCAGACTCCGAAGCGTCCGCTCCAGAAGGTCCCGCCGCCCGTGCGTGGGGATCACCACCGAGAGCTTCACCGGTCCCCTCCGATGATGGTGCCGAGCACGCCCGGCACTGATCGCAGTTCACCCCGCGAGATTCCCCCGCTCAGCACAAGCATCGGCCCAAAGAGCGCCAGAAGCCCGACCCGCGCCGCGATCCCTGCCGCCAGAGGAAGCGCGCCCAGTGCATCCCCGCAGAAGAGAAGGAACCCCGCCGTCACCACAATCCGAAGAAGCCGTCCTGTCTCGAAGGGGATCGGGAAGACTCGCCGGGATCCGACCAGCATCCCTGCGCAAAGAAGCAGATTGGTGATTGCCGTGGCCAGGGCCGCCCCCACCTCGTGGAGCTGCGGAATCAGCGCCAGATTCAATGCCGCATTTCCCAGTGCCGCTGCGAGAATCACCTTCGGCATCACGCGGGTCTTCCCCGCCACCTGCAATCCCGTGGAGAACACCTGGGACGCCCCGTAGAACACCGACGCCAGAGCCAGCAACGGGATCACACGCCCGGAAGCGGCATAGGCTTCCGTGCCCAGCACCGATAGAAGTTCGCCGCGAAGGAGAGCAATCCCCAGGGCCACTCCCACGAGCACCACGAACAGGTGTCGGAAGACCTGCGCGATGGTCTCGGGACCGTCCGCCTCCCGTGCCCGGGAAAACGAAAAACTCGGCCATGCCATCGACAGGGAAGTGATCACGAGAACCAGCGGCAGGCAGAGTTCCGCTCCGTACTGATAGACGCCGACCTGCGAGAGGTCTCCGAGAATCCGGAGGAAGTACACATCCAGGTAAGTGAGCATCCAGAGCCCGAGTGCTGAGGGAACCAGTGGGAATCCGAATCCCGCCATGTCCCTCAGCCGGGCGCCGGCCCCACGCAGGTCCACCCCGGTCTTCACAAGAAGCCTCGGGATCGCCATGACTGCCACCGCCGCGGGTCCGGCCAGCCCCCCCAACAGAAAGCCCGGGACGCCCATCCCCCGCCCGAGCACCAGATAGAGTGTGATGCTCAGCGTCACCGCCCCTTTGATCCCCATCAAAACGGCGAAGTCCCTGGATCGATCGTCTGCCCTCAGGTGCCCGAGAAACAGCTGGAACTGCGCGGCGAAGAACGCTGTCCCGACGGCCAGCGAAACGCCGAGCGCATGCTCCGCAGTCCCGAACAGAATCCGCGAGATCGGGGCCGCGGCCAGGAGGCAGGGGACCACAATCAGCATGTCCGCCACCGGCACCGCCAGGAAAACCGCCGAACGAAGCCTCTGGCGTTCGGCCTCATCCGTGGTTCGATGATGGAAGCGGATGAGTGCTGTAACGAACCCCATCTCAAACACAAGATGCAGGAGGTTCGTGACCGCCAGAAGCAGGGAGAACACGCCGTACTCGGAAGTCGTCAGCATGCGGGAGATGACGGGGACGAGAATCGCGCGCGTCACGCCGCCCGCGACAGACCCGCTCGCATAGACCAGCGTATGCCGGGCAACCGTGACGCTCGCGCGCATCACGACGCTCCCTCGCCCATCCAGCCGAGTTCCCGATACCGCGCGTAGATACCGGCAACCACGGCGTCCGCGTCATGCACGCTCTCCACCCAGCTGCGGCCCTTGCGTGAGGCTTCCCGTCGGCGATCAGGATCCGACGCAAGCTCCACCAGAAGATCGGTCAGGCTCTCCGGCGTGGCCACCAGGAACGGGTGGTCTCCCAGCTTCCGCTCCAGGGAGGAGGTCAGGGAAGTGATGCACGGAATCCCCATCGCCAGCGCCTCCAGCGAGTTCATGCCGTAGCCTGTGGCCCCGTGGTTCCCCACCTGATCGATCAGGAGATTGGACTGTCGCTTCCGACGAATCGCCTCGTCGTGCGTAACCCCTTCGATCAGATCAATCTCCACCGCGACGCGAGACCGCGCCCGTTCCACCGCGCGGAGGATCGTTTCGGTTCCCTTGTACCATCGGTTTCGGGGGGCGTGGGAAATCCGAAGAGGCCCGGCGTCCGGGTCCGCGTACTCATACCGGGAAGCGTCAAACGGAATGAAGAAGTACTCCAGCGACGAATCGATTCCCAGATGGTCCCACTCGCAGGTGAACGACAGATCGGCAATCTCCCGAACAGCGGGAATGGCACCCCGGTCGCGAAGGTCAGTGCCGAGGTAGTAGCAGACAATCTTCGCGCCACGCTGCTTCGCTTCTCGCAGGAACCGGGCATCCCGATAGAGACCCACCCCTGACTCCAGGTGGTAGATATCGAAGTCGCCAAGACCATGCCGACAAATGGCACGCTCAATGCGTGGTTTCCAGAGAATCTCCTCCCGCGCCTTGAAGAAGAGTCGCTCCACCGCCCCCCGGGGCTTCCACTGGGGAACTCCTCCATCTTCCTCCACCGTGAAGCGGGGGCGCCCCCCGTGCAGCGCGTCCATTCCTTTCTTCATGGCCAGATGCAGCGCCGTTCCCTGCAGGAACGGCAGGCGAAGGCAGATGTCTTCGTCGAACTCATTGGCGCACTCCACCATCGTGACCAGTCGGGCCTCGTGTCCGGCCCGCCGGTGAGCATCCACAAAGGCGGATGCCATGCCGACCCAGTTTTGATCGCAGAGATGGAGGAACTTCAAGCGGATCCTCCGAGTGGTTCAGTCCACACGGCGCCGACGAATCAGTCGAAGCAGGTTCTCGCCGAGAACAAGCTCTCGCTCCTCCTCGGTGGGATCGGCTCCCTCCAGCACAGCCAGGTACGCGGCCGGCCAGCCCAGCGGGTAATCACTTCCGAAGATGATCTTCTCCGGGCCGATACGATCCAGAGCAAACCGCAACGAGTAGTGTTCTCGAATCGACTCCGTTCCGAGGAAGGCATTCGGGAGATCCCGTTCCGCCATCTCCATCGCGCAGTCCCTCTGGAAAGCCGGAAGGTCCCCCCCCATGTGGCCCAGCACGAAGGAGGCGTCGGGGTACTGTTCCGCCACTTCCAGAACGAAGCGCCACCCCGCCATCTCTTCCCAGCGGCCACAGTGAACGATGACCGGAAGGCGCCACCGGGAGGCGTAGGCCAGAAACGGCCGCCAGGCGTCATCGGTCACGCGAAGCCGAGTCAGCGACGGGTGGATTTTCAGGCCCGCGATGCGAGATCCATGCCCGGCCAGAAAGTCGCCCGTTCCGTCCGGGTCGTGCGGATCCACCCACGCGAACATATGGAACCCGGTCGGGTCCGGAGCCAGAGCCCGGGCAAGGCCTTCGTTATCCGCGGCATCCGTGGGGAACAGGACCGCGCCATCGATCCCGCATCGATCCAGGACGCGCCGAATGAGCGGCAGGTCGCAATGGGGCCACCCATCCCGGTCCGCCGTCCATTTTCCCCAGTGAATATGCCCGTCCAGAACCACGGGTCCGGATGTCATCGGAGTACCGCCACCTTACCCTCGTAGACGACCCCGTCCACCCCTTCGGCAGTAATGATGTAGACGCCCGCCTTGACGCGACTGCCGTTCCGGTTTCTGCCATCCCAGGACTTCACGCCGGAGAGTTCTTCGAACACCTGCACGACTTCCCCGGAGGGTGTAAACACCTTCATCGTGACGACATCCCCGGCGGGAATCCCCTGGAACTGAAGCGCGCCATCGGTCTCCAGTCGCCACGGGTTCGGAAACGGGCGCGACGATCTCACGCGACCGGATCCGGTCGCCGTCACCGACATGGCCATCACGGCAATCCCGGAGGACTTCGTTCCCACATAGACCTCCCGCGAGGCGAGGTCCATGTACAGCCCCGTGACGGCCTGGTCAGGAAGCGGTTCCCCCGCGATCTCGTCAAACCAGGTCCACTGCGACCCATCCGAAGACACCCGCACGAGTCCCGAGGTCTCCATGCCCAGCCAGAGGTTGTCGCTCCAGTCCAGCGCGGCCACGAGGTACGGCAGCGGATTGCGCCCCCCCGACTGAGACGAAGTGGGATTCATGATCGTCCAGTCCGCGCGGGCCTCGGAGGCTAAGTCAGGGAGCATCTCGCCCCGTACCAGCCCCTTCTCCCCCGCAAGCCAGATCCGATCCGAAGCGTCAATCTCGATGTCGTGGACAGTTCCGAGATCGTGAATCTCGTTGGCGACATTCATGGAGGTGGCGGGAAGATCGTCCGTTGGATCGGAGGGGGTCCCCCCAAAATCGAAGACATACAACTGCCCCGGCTTCAACTCCGTGTTCTTCGTGGTGATCCACATGCGCCCCCGGGAGTCGAAGTCCAGATCGGTGATGAGGTCGTTCCCCGCATCCGTGAAGTCCACGACATGGTAGTTGGTTATCGAAAGGCTGGGATACTCGATGACGGTCACTCCCCCGTCGAGTTGCCCATATCCAATCCAGAGGTTCCCGGCCGCATCCAGTTCCAGTGTCGCGACATTCTTCCCGAGCGTGACATGGCTCGGGTCCGAGGATGTGTTGTGGTAGTTCACGAAAGTCCCCTGGTCGGGGAAGTAGCGACTGACCCCTCCCACATCCTTGCTGACGCTGGAACCAAACCAGATCGTCCCGTCGGGCCACGCGACCGCTTCGGTGATCAGTTCCTGAATGAGACCATCCTGCCGCGAGAGCACGCCCCAGATGCCGTCGCTGAAAAGGCCCACACCACGGCCTTTCTTCGGCGGTTCCTTCGTTCCGGTTCCGAAGTATAGCGTTCCATCCGTCCCCAGGGCGAGATCCGCGACCTGGGGCGAGTGCGGGCCGAGCGGACGCGGGCAGACCCAGGTCACCCCGTCATGAACGGAATAACCCGCAGTCTTCGTTCCGAGAACCATGTTCCCCGCGGCGCTCATGGCGACTTCCCGAGGCAGATATGCGGTGTCCGGAAGGCAGGCCACCGCATCCACCTGAATGGGAGTCAACGGCGACGAGAGAAGATTCATCGAGAAGATCTCTCTCTCCATGACACTGGCAGGATCTTCGACGATGACATGAAGCGACGATCCATCAAACTCCAGATCGTGAACGGGATGATCCTGAAAAGTGACGACCGTATCCAGCGCGGCACCGTCCCAGTACTGGAGACCCATGGCCGTTCCAATCCAGAGCACCTCCTGCCCGCCGAGATCAGGATGCGGCCCCCGGGCGAGCCCGGTCACATTGTCCGACAGGAGTCCTTCATCCGTGGTCAGCACCTCTTCCGGCGCCAGACCGAGGATCTCATCCCGTCGCCAGAGACCGTTTGCGCTCGATCCAAACCAGGTCTCACCCGGAAGCGCCAGCACCTCTCGGCATACAGCCAGCGGCACACCGATCCCCACGACGCTGATATCGATTCCGCCCGACTCGGTTCCCTCCACCTCGATCACCGTAAACCCGCCCCCCTCGATCGTGCCGGTCTCCGAGTAATCGTCGGCGCAGGTCACGAACATCCGGTTCCCTTCAGACGACATCCCGATCACAAGATCGCTCCAAAGCGCTTCGAAGGAGTTGATATTGCGCAGATGACGACCCTGAGGATCAAAGATCGAAATCCCGGCATCCCGCGTCCCGACCCACACATTCCCCAGCCCATCGAAGGCCATGGCCGTGATCTCCGGCGAGACCAGCCCGTCATCATCGGTAATCCGCGTCTGCGTGAGCTCACCCGACACGATGTCTGTCAAGTCCGCCTGAATCACCCCGCCCCCGGCACCGATCCATGCGGTGTCTCCCGAGATCAGGATCTCCGCCACATCACCGGTGGGCGGGTAGAGCGTCCACCCCACCTCCTCCGCAAGGACCCCGGGAGCGGCGAAGGCCACCAAGAGCCCGAGCGCAGGCAAGAGAGTCTGGGTCGGACGGAAAGCACGCGTTCTGATGAATCTTCGCATTGGGATCATCGACTCCGGTTCCTCCGGCACAAAGTCTTCAGGAGAATCTTCAGATCCTCCACCGGAGACTGATTCTGAAGGTTGGAGAGCGAAAGGGAAACCTCTTCCTTGAGCGAAAGTCCCTCCTCGCCATGCGTGCGCCACGCTCCCGTCACTCCCGGACGCACGACATCGAAGAGCACCGGAAGGGTCTCCTCGGCGGTCACTTCCTCCGGGGAAACGGGCCTCGGCCCGACGAAGGCCAGATTCCCGCGCAATACATGCCCGACCGACTCGGCAAGCTGATCGAAGCGGGTACGCCCCCGGCGCATCAGGAAGACCTCACCCCGGTAGCCGTAGGTGGGATCTCCCTCCCGACCGGAGCGGGCCGCGCGAAACCAGCCCAGCGGCCCCAGTAGCAGAAGGAGGGGAATCGCAAGCGCCATATCCTCGACGCGCCGCAGTGTGACCCCCGAGGAGCGGCCGGTCAGCGTTCCCAGATCCACGACGGGGCGGCCGACGAGAGTCGACACCGTCAGCCGGGACGGCAGGAAGTCCGCAACGCCGGACACGACTCGGACCCGAACCCCTTCCCTGCGAAACAGGAGAATGAGACGCGCCAGGTCGCTGTCCGCAAGCGTGGGGTGCACCACCAGCACTTCTCCCACCCGGTGCCGACGAATGAGAGGCCCCACACCGTCCGGATTCCAGAAGTCGGCAAACCCCGGCTCCCCTTCCCCCGCTCCGTCGCCCAGCGCCGCCACGACATCGTAGCCTGCTTCCGGACGCGCAGAGAGTCGCTCCGCCAGATTCTCTGCCTCCGCCTTCTCGCCCAGGACCACGACTCGCGTCAGGTCGAACCGGCTCCGGCGCAGCGATCCGGAAATCGCCCCGGCTCCCCACCGGCCGAGAGTCATCAGCAGAAACGCCTGCGGCACGAAGGCGGCCACCATGAACCGGCTGTAGAGCGCGGACTTCGTGAGGAAGGTGCTCGCCATGAGAATCAGCGTCGCAAAGGCGAGGCCTCTTGCCAGGTCGAACGCATCGTCCAGCAGATTCCGCGAAGTCGGGTGTCGATAGAGCCCGAGAATGCCATTCACGAGAAGGACGACCCCATTGAGAAGAAACGCATACGCGCCATACTCCTCCAGCGGGAACACGGGACGCTCCAGATACGCCCCGACAAACCGGCGTGCATGGAATGCTCCGAGGAACGCCACATTCACCGCCACGAGATCCATCGCGAGAAGCCCCGCCGCCAGCACGGGATCCCGATTCCGCCGCAGGGAGTAGAGCCGGGTGTTCCACTTGTCGAAGAAGCGGAACATGCTGTTCAGGTGAGCCACAAGCCGACGGTTTCTCAACCCTCCGCCCGACGCGCTCTCCCGCCGATGGATGTGGTGCATCGTCGCTTCAGGAACATAGACGACACGCCAGCCCTGCTGTTTCATTCGATAGCACCAGTCCACATCCTCGAAGTACATGAAAAACCGTTCGTCCATCCACCCGACTTCCCGGATCGCGTCCACGCGCACCATCAGGCACGCGCCCAGCATCCAGTCGACATCGCGCATCGTCTCATGGTCCCAATCCAGCATGAGGTGATCGCGGACCACGCGGCTGTCGGGAAAGATGCGCCCGAGGATCGTGCGTCGATGAAGAAGCGTGCGAAGCGTATAGAAGGTACGGCACGAATGCTGGAGCGACCCATCCTCGTTGAGGAGCTTCCCGCCGGCAATCCCGGCCTCGGGTGTTCTCTCCAGGAATGCGGCCAGCGCATCCACCGAACCGGGCGTCACGCGCACATCCGGGTTCAGCACAAGAACGAACTCTCCGCCCGCCTCCCGGATCGCCCGATTCACGCCGCGCGAGTACCCGAGGTTCTCGGCATGACGAATCAGTCTCACCCCCGGAAAGTGAGACTCCACCATGTCGGGAGTCCCGTCGTCGGAGGCATTGTCCACCACGATGACTTCGCGGACGCTCCCGTTGCCGGGATCCTCCAGCGCCCGCAGGCATGGGTTCAGATCCGTCTTTGAGTTGTAGCTGACAATGACGACACTGACCGCCGGAGGCTTCACGCTGCCCGGTCCGTCCTGCCGTGCCGCCCGCGCCTGCACAGAGACTGAAACCGTAGCTTCCATACCAACCCGAACGCCTCGTAAATGATTCGACGGTGCATCTTGGATGTGCCTGAGTGCCGGTCCACAAAAACGATCGGAACCTCGTGGATCCGGAACCCGGCTTTCCACGAATGGTAGTTCATCTCGATCTGGAATCCGTATCCGTCCGACCGGACGGACCCCAGATCGATCGCCTCCAGCACCTTGCGCCGGAAACACTTGAACCCCCCCGTCGAATCGCGGAGCGGCAGCCCGGTGATGACCCGCGCGTAGACATTGGCGGTGTACGATAGAATGAGACGCCGGATCGGCCAGTTGACCACATTCGCTCCGGCCAGATACCTCGACCCCACCACAAGATCCGCGTCCCCACTTTTCGCGATCTCGAGCATCTCCGGGACGAAGGAGGGATCGTGGGAGAAATCCGCGTCCATCTCGAAGATGTACTGCGCGTCCGTGGCCTCCAGTGCCCATCGGAACCCGGCTCGATAGGCGGACCCCAGCCCCATCTTGCCCGCCCGGTGGAGAACATGGACGCGTCCTGTCGAAGCCGCGAGTTCCTCCGCGATGTCTCCAGTGCCGTCGGGAGAGTTGTCATCCACAACGAGGACGGAGATGCCCGGATCCAGCGCGAGCACCTTCGGGACGATGTCGCCGAGGTTCTCCCTTTCGTTGTAGGTGGGAATGACGATCAGTGTTTCCACGAATCCCCCGCAGCCTCCGCACGATCGGAATCTTCCGCCCGTCGTCTTTCGCGAACGGACTCCCGGAGCGACGCAATCTGCTCCGCCACAAACCCGAGTCCCAGAAGTTGCACACCCACGAGAACAAGAAGCATCACCAGAAAGAGAAGCGGCCGATTCCCCACGCCTGTCCACACCCGCAATGCCAGAAGGGCCAGCCCGATTCCCGCTCCAAGCCCCACGAACCCAAGCCCCCACGATCCAAACAGAAGCATCGGTTTGTCGGTAAACGACAACTCAAACTTGACCACCAGAAGATCCAGAAGGCCGCGCATGATTCGCTTCCGTCCGAACTTGGACCGGCCGGAGTGCCGCGGATGATAGGGCGTCCGGACCTCCTTCACGCGGAAGCCACGCTGCGCGGCGAGGATCACGATGTACCGATGCCAGTCGGAGCGAAGGTGGATCTCCTGGATGACTTCTCGCCGGAATCCCTTGATCCAGTTGAGATCGTGGGCGTCCAGCCCGAAGAGATGGCGACAGAGAAAGTTGTAGATCAGCGAAACGAAGAGCTTCCCCTCGCGACGCCCGATGCGCCAGCCGACCACGACATCGTGGTCGTCGCAGAGAGCTTTGTGCAGCGTGGGAATGTCCTCGGCCGGATCCGACTGGAGGTCCGCCGGCAGGAAGATCACATGATCCCCACTGACATTGCGAAAGCCGGTGTTCAGCGCTTCGCTCAATCCCAGATTCCGACGGTGCCGGACGGGGACGATGCCGGGATGCGCTTTGCAGGCTTCCTCCACGCGAGCCCAGGTGGAGTCGGTACTGCCGTCGTCTACAAAAACGGTCTCCCCGGTGACCCCGGCCAGCCGAAACCCCTCCGCGATCCGCTCGAAGAGTTCCGCGACATTCCCCTCCTCGTTGAAGGCGGGGATGATAATGGAAACCTGGGGCTTCTCACTCACGAAGCCGAACCTCCTCAGACCTCTGGAACCTCAATGGACACGGAGTCTCCACCTGACTCAAGGGACTTCTGCGCGGCTTCGAGCGCCGCCACCACTTCCATCCCCTTCACGCCGCAGGTTCGCGGAGTCTCCCGTGAACGCACGCATTCCACGAAATGGCGACACTCTTCCGCCAGCGGTTCCGTGAAAGTGATCTTCGGAATGTGGATGTCCCCGGAGTGCAGACGAATCTGGAACTCGCCATACTCGGAGTCCGCGCCTTCGCGCCGGGCTCCCTTGTCGTAAATCTTGATCTTGCCTTCGCTTTCCACATCGTCGTAGACGACCATCTTCTCCGATCCCACGAATGTCGTCCGCCGGACCTTGCTGGGATCCAGCCAGCTGGAATGAAGATGCGCCACCGCGCCGCTCGGGTACTCGAACACGGCGAATACGACATCCTCCAGCCCCGGCTGCAGACACGCGCGCCCCATGGCACGCACTCGCGTGGGCGCCTCGCCGAGAACATGGCTCAGTATGGAAATGTCATGCGGCGCGACATTCCACAGCGCGTTCACATCCTGCCGGATCCGGCCCAGGTTCACGCGGCTGGAGTACACATAGAAGACCTCGCCGAGTTCTCCCTTCGTCACCAGATTGTGGATGTACTTCACTGCGGCATTGTAGATGAAGGTGTGCCCCACCATAAGGATGCGGTCGTGCTCCCTGGCGCACGACACCAGCGCGGAGCACTCCTCCACAGACATCGCCAGCGGCTTCTCCACCAGGATGTCCTTGCCCGCACGCATCGCGTCCATCCCCAGTTTGTGATGCGTGGACGCGGGGGTGGCCAGCACCACCGCGTCGATGGAATCGTCCGCGACCACCCGCGCGAAGTCCTCCACCAGTTCTACGCCCGGATAGCTCTTCCCGACACCATCCAGACGCTCACGATCTGCGTCGCAGATTACCGCAAGTTCCGCTCCGGGAACTCCTGCAACATTGCGGATGAGATTGGGTCCCCAGTATCCAGCACCCACGACACCGACCCGGACCGCATTCGACATGAACTACCCCCCGTCGGGATCAATCCCGCATCCGAAACTTGATCAGGAAATACAGCGCGGAAACTCCGTCGCGCCAAGTGATCTTCTTCCCCTCCTCATACCCTCTTCCGTTGTACGAAATGGGGACTTCGTAGACACGGTGCCCCGCCTTGAAGACCTTCGCCGTGAACTCCGGCTCAAAGCCAAACCGATTCGTTCGGATGGTCATGGAGCGGAAGATCCCGGAGCGGCACATCTTGAAGCAGGTTTCCATGTCGGAGAGCATGGTGTTGTAGAGAATGTTGGTCATGAAGGTAAGGAAACGGTTCCCGAGATAGTGCCAGTACAGGAACACGCGGTGCGTCCCCAGAAAGCGCGTGCCGTAGGAGACATCCGCACGCCCGTCGAGGATCGGTTGGGCCAGAAGTCCGTACTCTTCCGGGTAGTACTCCAGATCCGCATCCTGAATCACCACGAGATCCCCCGTGACATGAGGCTGCGCGGTCCGGATACCGGCCCCTTTGCCCTGATTCACGGTGTGGTGGAAGACGCGCACATTCCCGCCCTCCAACCGATCCAGAATGGCCCGCGTTCCGTCCGTGGACCCGTCGTTCACGATGAGGATCTCCTTCTCCATCGGCAACGGCGCGTCCTGAACCCTCTGGACAATCTCCTCCAGCGTCTTTTCCTCGTTGAGAACGGGAATGATGACCGTCAGCACTTTCATCGGGACAACTCCACGACCTTCTCCTGAAGGTCCTTGTTCTCGCGGTCGAGCCGGAGCGCAGACATCCACAGTTCCAACGCCCGCGACCGATCCCCCCGCTTCAACGCCAGTGCCCCCAGATTCTGGTAGCCAAGAGGGTCCTTGGGACGAAGCCGGATGGCTTCTTCCAGGAGTTCCCCCGCCTTGTCCAGATCTCCCAGATTCCACAGGCAGATCGCCTTCATGGCGAAGATCTCGGGAAGATCCTCGCCACCTGATGCGCGATATTGCGCGAACTTCTCAAGAGCCGCATCCCATTTCTCGGCCACCACCGCAGCGGCTCCCTCCTCGAAGAGGGTCGGCCGGTAATCGTGAATCGGCACGCCCTCCACGGCGGCCGGCAGCCTGTACAGCGCCAGAGTACTCGAAAACAGCGTCGAGACCGGCCACGACTGGACCATCGCCAGTTCGTCACGCAGACGCGGGTAGCGATCGTCCAGATTCCTCTCATCGCCGGAGCCGCAGACCAGCACATGGGTCACCCCATGCCGACTCAGCATGCCCCTCTCCCCCATCGGCCCGAAATAGGGCAGGATTTGGCATTTCGTGTCCTGAAACAGAAGAGGGGCCATGGGCCCGAGGACGACCGCATCATCGCCGATCATGGCCGGCATGGTCTCCATGACATCATGGATGAAAGTGGTGCGATGCGTCGCCCACCATGCGTACTGCCCCAACCCCACCGCAACCGCCAGCCCCACCGCCACGCGCGCCGCCCGGTTCAGGACGCGCCCGGGCACCCGATCGGATCGACGCAGCACCCGCGTCAGGATCTCCGGACTCCAGAGAGCCAAAAGAAACAGCACGATCGATATCCCGCCTGCCCACGCCAGCCCCTGATGGAAGGTGTCGATGCGCTGGAAAACCCCGACAACGCTCTGGAAGACCTCCTGCGTGATTCGCGACGGGGGGATCGTCAGGTACTCCAGGCTCATGGAGGCGTAGTGTTTCAGCGTGTCCAGCATCCCGAACGAAAAACAGTAGATCCAGAGCGCCAGCGGGGCCAGCGTGTCCCAGGTGGAGGGTGCACGGAGCCGGATGTCGCGGGACCGCAGCATGATCTCGATCTGGATTGCGGCCGCTCCCACGAGCGCGGGCGTCAGGAGGACGAAATACCGGGGGGCCTTGTACGGGAGGAGCGCGTAGTAGAACCACATCCCCAGAAACCAGAACGCGAAGAGCGCCGTCCCGTCTTCCGTGCGGCGGCGGCGTGCTGCGGTATTCCCCAGCGTCCAGAAAGCGAACAGCCCGCCGAGCGTGGCCTCCACCGGCATCCGGTAGAAGAGCCACGCCCTGCGGAGGGTGTTGAGGAACTCGCCCAACCCCTCGCGGATTGACTCGGCAAAGGGCATCGGACCGTGGAGCCCCGTAGACTGACGCGCCACATGCCCGGCGATGTGCTCGTGTTGCGGCAGCCAGATCGCCACCACCCACGCCGCGAGAGCCACCACTCCTCCTGAGGCGAGAATCGCCGGAGCGCGGACGGAGCGCGACCGAAGAGTCACCAGAAGCGCCAGAGCGGGGAGCAACCCGATCGCGTGGTACTTTCCAAAGAGCACGGCCGCGGATGACAGGAGTCCCGCAAGAAAGAGCGCCCGCTTCTTTCGCCCCAGGACCGCCACTCCGGCCAGAGCCATGAGAGCGACCGCCGCATTCTCGCCCACCGGAATCCGGGAGAACTGGAGCTGCCAGAATGAGACCGCCCCAATCAGCACACCGATGACCGCAGCCCTCGGCCCGGCAGCCCGCCGAAGCGCCCACCCGACCGCCCCCACCGTGATGGTCCCCAGAATCGCCGACAGCACCTGTGCGGGAAGGCGTCCCGGGCCGAATACCGAATACACGAGGAAGGTCAGCAGATTCGCCAGCGGGAAGACGAAGAGGTCACGGTTGTAGTCGCGGATCCACTCGCCGAAAAGAGCGGCATTCCTGGCCGCGTGCACCATGGTCGCGGGGTCCGTGTAGATCCCGTTCGACCAGGACAGCCGGGCCGGAGGGTCCGCCAGCGGCCAGAGCAGCCGAAGCGCCAGCGCCCCGAGGAGGATCGGCGCGGACCATCGCCGCCACGCGCGCTCCCCGCTGGCGGAGGCCGGAGTGCCGCTCACTCCGCGGTGTCTCCACTCTGCCCGTCTCGCGCTTCCTTCTCGCGCAGAAGCGCAATCTCACGCGTCAACCGCTTCGTCCTCTCGGAGAGGTCGGACAGGACAATCGAATAGTGCAGAAAGATTAGAAGGAAGAATCCGAAGCCCACGAGAAACAGCGCGGACGGCGGGTAATGAATGCCCGCGAGATGCGCAATCCGGTCCAGAAGTCCCCGCCAGATCGAAAGCCCCAGAAGAACCGACCCGGTGAGAATCCAAAGGAGGGAGTACTCCTCCTTCAGTTTTCGCGAGCGGACCAGTTCCAGGACCACGGCCAGGAGCAGAGCGCTGCCCAGAATCGAGAGAAGCTGGATTCGGTCCATCATGCATCCTCCCCGGTCGATCGCTCGGGCGTTCCCCGGAAGAGACCGACGAACAGCGCCAGGAGAACCTTGACCATGTAGTAGGCGGCCTTCCCCCCCGTGATGGAAGAGCGCCCCTCCGTTCTCTCCCGGAAAGGACACGGGACTTCCGCAATACGGAACCCGGCCCTCGACAGAAGAAGCAGCGCCTCCACTTCCGGATAATCGCGCGGGTAATGTTCCGCACAGTAGGCCAGGACCTCCCGCCCCGACGCGCGAAATCCCGAGGTGGTGTCCCTGAGCCGCCGACCGGTCATGGCCGAAACGGCCGCCGAGAAAACTACCATGCCAAGCCTTCGTGCGATAGGCGCACGGTAGTCCCCCGGTTGGGCGTATCGCGAACCCAGCACGAAGTCGGCCTCTCCCGCTGCGATCGGGGCGAGCAGTGCGTCGATTCCGGAAGGATCGTGCTGCCCGTCCCCATCCACCTGCACGGCCACATCGTATCCTTCGCGAAGCGCCATGACGAACCCCGCCTGCACGGCCCCGCCGATTCCGAGATTCAGCGGAAGATCCAGGACCCGCGCCCCCGCGCGTCGAGCTTCGGCGGAAGTCCCGTCGGTCGATCCGTCGTTCACGACGACCACATCCGCGTCGCAACGCGCCAGGAGTTCCCGCACCACGCCCCCCACGGTTCCCTCTTCGTTGAACGCCGGGACAATGGCCAGCACTCTCATGCGTTTCTCCTGCTGAAGAGAACACGCACCACACCGCGGGTCATTCCCCATGCGCGGGCGAAGGCCCGCACAATGCCGAGAGCCAGCAGCGTCCCCGCACCGGGCGAACCCTCTCTTCGCGATGCCCCCGCGCACGCCCGCCACTGGAGGAGCGCAAGCACCGCCAGCAACAGCAGCGCCACGGCGGAGGCCCGATGAGCAAAGGGTGCCGCGAACGCGAAGACGGCGCAGAGCGCAGCCACCGGGGGGGCGGCCAGGTCCGCGGGTCCGGCATAGCGATCCCCTCTTGCGCGTCGAGGATGCGATGCGTACAGCACGACCCGCCATTCGCCATGCCGCGCCTGTTCCCGAAGGTAACGACCCAGGGAATCCGGGTGGTGATGATCGACGACCGCTTCCCGCACGAATCGAATGCGGTGCCCCGCATCCCGAAGCCTGTACGACAGGTCATTGTCCTCGCCGCTCGGCAGCGGAAAGCTCTCGTCAAACCCGCCGACTTCTTCCATCGCCGCCCTCTTCACGCCCAGATTGAATGACCCCGCAAAGTCGATCTCTTCCGGGAACCCGGAGTGCCGCCAGACGATCTCCGCATGAACCGATCGGGCCAGCGCGGACTCCGGATTCACAATCCCGTAAGTTCCGCCCGCAGCCGCAAAGCCGCCTCCCACTCCTTCCGCAAGGAGACGCGCCCAGTCGGTTCGCGGCACGCAGTCCGCATCCGTGAAGAGAATGATGTCCGCGGTCGCTTCTCTCCATCCGCGGTTTCTGGCGGCGGCGGGGCCGCGATTTTCCTGCCGGATCACGCGCACTCCCGCCTCCTCCGCAATCCCGGCTGAGTCGTCGCGCGACCCGTCATCCACCACGATCACCTCCACGCCACCCGGGTGGTCCTGCTGACGACAGGCCCGGAGGAGGCGAGCGAGCGTGGCTGCATTGTCATAGACGGGCACCACCACGGAGACGGCCGGCCGATCGTTCATCGCCACGCCTCCAGTGCCTTCGCAAGAGGGGCTGCGGCTGCGGCGAATGTCCCCTTGCTCGCAAGATGCTCCGCTCCGAGGCGCGCGCGCTCTCTTCCGGGCGAGTCCAGTTCGAGAAGGACCGCTTCCGCAAAGGCTTCCGGAGTCGCCCCGTCCGGGAAATGAACGAACTCGGCAAACCGTTCCGTGTCCGCAGTCCTGGAAGTCACCACGGGAACTCCGGCGGCCAGCGCCTCCCGGACCTTGATGGACGCCCGAAACCGGTTCGCCTCCGCGTCGCGCAGGTAGTTGAGCGCCACCGAGGCGAGCGCGAAATACCGCGGCGCCTCCCGGTGAGAAGTTCCCCCTGCGAACACCGCGAAACCCGCTGGCAGATGCCGCGCTGCCGCCTTCTCCAGACGGATGCGGGCGCGGCCGTCGCCCAGGACCAACAGGCGCACATCCGGGCGCTGCGCCGCCACGGGAGCCAGCGCCGGAAGGATCGCTTCCAGATCCGAGGCCGGTCCCAGGTGCCCTGCGTACAGCAGCACCGGACCGTCGCCCAGACCCAGCTCTTCGCGAAGTCCCGGCGCCCCGTCGGCTACGCTCCGCGCAAAACGCTCCACATCAATCCCCTGATCCACAAAGAGCGCCGGAGTTCGCCCCTCGCGGAGGGCGTCCACCCGTGATCGCATAGCCTCGTTGTGAACGGTGACCAGATCCGCCCGTCGCACCGCATTCCGAAAGAGCATGGCAAGAAGCTGCCGGACAGGACCGGGCGGGTAGAACGCCTCGTCGAGGTCGTCGAGATCCACCAGCGCCTTCGCGCCGCCCCACGCAGCAAGTCGCGCCGGAAGCCAGGAGTTCGGGAGGGCCTTGAGCGCGTAGACCGCATCCGGACGCACGCGTGCGACCGCAAGGAACCCCGCGAGAAGCCACAACGGCGCCTGCAGCGCAGGGGGCACACTCAGACGCGCGCACGGATGCCTCCGAACGCCCGCGGGAGTCTCGGGTGCGGACGCGGCCGACGCGGGTTCGAGAAGGTGCACTTCATGGCCACGAGCGGCCAGCGCCCCCGCGATCCCCCGGAAGCGCAAGGCACTCCCCGACTGATGCTCCACGGATGAAATGAGGAGAACCCGCATTCGCGCTCCCTAGTGAAGATAGCCGAGAGACCTTAGCTTCCGGACGGTCTCCGGGTCGAGGTCGGAGGCGTGCCCCGCAGGATCCCCGGGAGAGGCGAGTCGCAACTCCTCCCACCGGGGGTCGATCGGATCGAGGGGGCGAGCTTCGCCCGGATCCTCCTTCAGATCGAACGCTTGCTCTTCGCCGGTGTCGAGATTGCGAATCAGCTTCCGGCCGTCCGGATGCACGATTGCCATGCGGTCATGCCGCCCCTCCGGGGCGAAGGTCCACGCCAGAACCTCCGCCTCGCTCGACTCGGGGAGCATGGTGTCCCCCCCGGCTGGCCGTGCCGACCGGAGGATGGCTGCCCCCACATCGAGCGTGGACACGGTGGCGGCGAGAACGCGACCCGAGGCGGCGGATCGCGCATCGTTCCAGATCAGCGGCACGCGCAGATCCTCCGCGTGCAGTTCCTTTCCGTGCGTGAGGTCACCGTGATCGCCCAGTCCCTCCCCATGATCCCCAACCACGACCACCAGCCCCCTCCCCGATGCAAGCCTCTCGAAGTCGCGCAGGACGCCCGCAAGCTGCCGATCGATTTCCCGAAGCTCCGCATCGTAGTCGGGGTGCGGCCAGGGGCGTCCGTCAGGAAGCGCCAGGCGATCTCGAAGCAGTCGGGGCGGATCATACGGGGAGTGGGCGTCGAACAGGTGAACCCACGCGATGAACGGATCGGGCGCCTCCCGCATCCACTCCCGCGCGGCACGGGCCGTGTCCCTGGCCCGCCGTTCGATGAGGTCCACCGGGAACAGACGATTGGCCGCTCGCACGATGGCCAGCGAAGTCAGCATGGGGTGGATCTTCTCCAGAAGCGAGAAGGCGTCGTCGTAGTGACTGAAACCACGCGCAAGGCCGGAGAGCCCGGCCTTCAGGGGAATCCCGCTGACGAAAGCGCCCGTCGCCCAGCCTCGAGCCGCCATCTCGGGAATCAGCGCCGGAATGTTCGCCGGGAGAGCGATTCCGTTATTCCGCACGCCGTGTTCCGGTGGCGCCAGTCCGGTGAAGAGTGACGCATGGCTGGGGTTCGTCAGGGGAATCGGCACGCGGGCGGTCTGCCAGTGAGCACCGGAGCGTGCCAGCCGATCCAGCACGGGCGTCGTCGGGTGCGGATATCCGGCGCACGAAAGTCGGTCCGCCCGGAAGGTGTCGAGCGTGATCAGGAGGACACTGCGCGCACCCGGTTCCGCGCCGGGCCCCGGCGGCGGCGGTTCCGTGCGGGATGGGCCAGGCATCGCGACCCACGCCAGGATCGCAAGAGCGAACCCGCCAATCGGCAGCAAGGCCCGCGACCGGATCGCGCGCTCCATCGCGCTCCCGGTGACGCGAGTCAGGAGCCACGCGGCAACCCCGGAAGCGAGCGCCACCAGTACCGACGACCGAATGCCGGTCGAAGAAAGAAGCGGTTCGCCGAAGTGAAACCGGACATGCACGCGGACCCCCGCCCAGAGGAAGAGGCCCAGCGCCGCCGCGATACCCAGGAGGAGTCGCGGACGCTGCGCAAGGCCTCCCCACCGGTTCCGGGAACCAAGGCAACCCGGCAGTCCGACCACCCAGCCTGCCACCAGGCCAGGAATCGCGACGAGAACCGTGGACGCCGCCAGGAAGCTCGCACGCGCCCCCCACCCTTCGAACGAGCGCGGATTCTCGAACAGCAGGGACACCCCGTCCGCAAGCCCCGCCAGCGCCCCGGCCAACAGCAACGCTCGGATGGCGATCACGGCACCCTCGCTTCGGCGGTGCTCCTCAGGGATTCCGCACGGCGGCCGGGTGGGCTATGCTGGCCTTCTCGACTATCCGGAAGGAGATCCGGTTCCGTGCGCAAATGGTTCACCGTTCTTCTCTCCCTGGCAGTGTTGGGCGTCCTCGTCAAGATGGCCGGACTCCGCGAGGTCCTGCACACCTGGACGATCATCCGCCCCGAAGGGGTGGTTCTGTCGATCGGATGCTACTACGCATCCATCGCCGTCCGCATTCTCTCCTGGAAACTCCTCCTCGGGAACCGCGCGAAGAACGCAGGAAGGCTGGCCCGTCCCCTCGCGCTGGGCTTTGTGCTCGGCCATGTGACTCCCGCCAAGGCAGGCGAACCGGCCACGGCCCTCCTCGTATCCCGGACCTCCGAGATCCCGCTGGCCACCACGCTTTCCGTCTTGACCGCCGAGCGCACCTTTCACTTCCTCCTTCTTCTCGCCACCTTCCTTCCGGCCTTCGCCGTCGGTATCGGACATGCCCCGCCCGCCGTGTGGGGAGGCGGGGCGGCGCTGGCCGGAGTGCTGCTGGCAATCGGCCCGGCCGCTTCCCGACTGTCCGCACCCGCCGGGAGAATCCCACGATTCGGCCCGGCCGTCGCCCGGTACCTCGAAGCGCTGGGGGCCCTCCTCCTCCGCCGGAGGATTCTCCCGGCCATGGTGGCGCTGGCGCTGTGCTTCTGGCTGCTTCAGTACCTTTCGCTCTACGCCATCCTGCGTGCCGGGGGCGCGGAGGTGTCGTTTGCGGGGGCCGCCGCGGTCGCCGGTTCGAGCATTCTCGGGGGAACGCTCAGTATGCTCCCACTCGGCACTCAGGATGGAATCAGCGCGCTGGTACTCTCCCGCATGAGCGTCCCGATGGCGCAGGGCTTTTCGCTGGCGCTCTTCCACACCGCCCTTTCGCTGGGCTGCGGGCTCCTGCTGCTGCTCTTCGCGGGGACGGGCGTCCGCCGGAAGTGACGCGCTGCCCGTCTTGCCCGTCTCTCTCACAATCCCTCATGTCCGCGGTTCGGGGTGGGCGGGTGGGTTCGTCGCGAGGGTTTGTCAGAGGGTCGCCCGGCAAGGAGGACGGGGTGGAATCGACCGAAGGCGGGGCCATGCCTCAGAATCGCCACCACTCCCCTCATGCCCCTCACACCCACACACTCTCAAGACCC